>JAQCIX010000080.1 GCA_027593365.1 Verrucomicrobiota bacterium | reverse complement strand
GGCCCCTTGTAGGAAAAGGTGGGCAAAGCGGTTGCCTTCGAAAAAGCATGGGACAGGCATTCGGCCAAATGTTGTTCCGGTTTAGACCAGCGGTTGACCAACCGCCAGATCATCTCAAACCGTTGGTCATCGTAAGCAAGCTCCCCCCCCATATAGCATCCATTAACCAGCATGTGGTGGTCATCCCGTTCCACCAGTTCCTGTTTTTCGGGATCGGGCCAGGGTGCGGCATTGAAATGTAAACAGATAACCAGATCAGGTTGGATCGATTGATTGACGAGGCGGGCCCGTTCCTGAATCTCATCGACGCGATAAAAAAGCAGTTCCTTCCGATCCTCCAGGAGAGCAGATTTTTCTTCACTGGTGGCATTGGAATCGCTCCCCAGAATTTCGTGCGCCCAGGCCTGGGCATAGTCGTTAAAATCTGTAGGTCTTCGGGAGGTGACCGGTTGCAACCCTTCCCTAATCAGAACCGGGCGTACCCCCATGGTATGTAAGCGAGGTAAAAGCTCTTTGGCCACCGCCAGGGTGAGCTCGCCTTCACGCACAGGCCGGTCCTGCCCAATCGAAAATTCCCTTCTTTCCATTTTGGCCCATTCGCCCCCGATATGCCCGGGGTCGATGGCGACCACCCATGGGTCGGGAAGTTTTTTGCGAAAACCCGTTTTGGAGGGAAGAGTATTGTTTCGATCGGTAAAATAAAGGTCATACCATTCGTCCTCTCCGTTCGATTTACGAATGCGGGCCCGGTCCTTTTCAATCTTAATCCAAGGAGACCACCACTCTTGGCGGGGGCAGTAAACGGTGGTCAGAGTGTGAACAAATTCTTCTGCAGACAGAATCTTCTGAAAACGGTCCAACTCAGACCAATCCGGAGTTTGACCAAGAGTCGAAACCTTAGCCACCAAGCCAATGGATGGGCAGAAAAGGAAAAGAAAGAATAAATAGACAAGGTGCACGACGCCCACCATGCCCCTTAGGAACGAACGCGAAAAGTTTTTTCTGATCGACTCACCCAAGAATTGAGGTTCATTTCCTTTTATTTATGGAAAGTTCTCAATTGCTCAAAGGAAAAGAGATCCTGCTACTGGAGGATGATCTGCTTTTGGGTAAGCGTATCGAATCGAAGCTGGAACATGCAGGCCTGGAAGTCACCCGGGTTCAGAACTGTGCTGATGCTGAGCGGGCTCTCGAGGAGATGGCTTTTGATTTTGCCTTGTTCGACCTCAACCTGCCGGATGGTGAAAGTCTTGAACTGCTAAGAAAGGGAAAAATTCCCTCCAATACCCCGTGTATCCTGATGACGGGAGAGGGAGGAATCCAATCGGCGGTGGAATCGATCCGGCTGGGAGCCGCGGATTATTTGTCGAAACCTTTTGACCTCGATGAACTGCCAGTGGTTTTGCAACAGGCACAAGCCAGCCTAAAATCGAAACGACTCAGTGAGCATGTGGCAAAAGAGAGAAAAGAAAAATCCGACAGCCTCTTTTTTGAGGGCTCCTTTGCCGAGGATCTTGCCCAGTTAAAAAAAGTACTATCAGCTGATACCCGTTTGCAATCGAACCTCCCTCCCCTACTGATTCAGGGTCCAACCGGTACCGGAAAGTCAACCTATGCAAAATGGATACACGCCAATGGTCCTAGGGCCAGCCAGCCCTTTGTCGCCCTCAATTGTTCAGCGATTGCTGAAAACCTGGTGGAATCAGAATTATTTGGTCATGAGAAGGGAGCGTTCACCGATGCCAAAGAAGCCCGTATTGGCCTGTTTGAGGCAGCAGACCAGGGCACGCTTTTTTTGGATGAGATCACCAGCCTTTCGCTCCCGGCCCAGGCCAAACTACTCCTTGCCATAGAGACCGGGAAAATCCGTCGGGTGGGTGGAACCAAGGAGTTTGCCACCGATGTGCGGATCATTGCTGCGGCCAATCAGGACCTTCGTGAAATGATTGGTAAAGGAAGCTTTCGGGATGATCTTTTTCATCGACTTGACCTCTTGCGCATTACGATCCCTCCCCTGGTTTCCCGAAGCCAGGATCTCGTTATGTTTGCCGAACATCTCCTGGCACTGCTTGCCCAAAAGTACCGCCTACCCATACCAGATCTCGGCAAAGAGAGCCAAAATTTCATACTCCAACACAACTGGCCGGGAAATGTAAGGGAGCTTTTGCATGAACTCGAACGATCTCTGGTACTTTGCGAACCAGGTGAGCCTCTGAAAATCATCTCCGCTCTTAGAGCACCCTCTTCCGATCCGAATGTTGAAGGGGACGATTGGCTCAATCCTCGATTTTGTTTTCCAGAGGAGGGGTTTGATTTGGAAAAGGAAATTCTTCGACTCATAGAACTCGGCATTGCGCAGGCTGGTGGAAACATCAGTGCCGCCGCCCGGTTGCTCGGGGTGCCCCGTGATTATCTAAGATACCGCTTAAAAAAGTAAACCTGCCAACCCCCAACTGGGAAATATTACCCAGACAAACTCAGGTAAAATGGGAAAAATTCCCCAGAGGCAGACCAAAAGGGTGTTACTTAAAATCACTCAAATACCATTATTCATTCTGCAATAATGACTTACGCAACTCGAACCTTCTGGCATGAAAAATGAAAAGGATTTACCCATCCTTTAATCCTCAACCATATCAAATTATGAAAAACACCACGCTCGCAATTCTTCTGGGTAGTATCTTATCGATCAGTCTAAGTTTCGGACAACCAGGTCCACGAGAACGCCTTGGGGAAAAACCAGAATTAGAAAGACCTGAAGCTAAACCAGGTGGTGGAAGCGAATTGGAAAAACCAGTTGACCTAATAAGCAAAGATGCCATTCGTGACACTCTCGGAGCACTCAAGGAAGGCAAAATCAACCAGAAGGAAGCGGCCGCCAAAATCAAAGAAATTCGGGAAGGCCTGAAAGATAAAGGAGATTTAAAAGAGGTGAAAAGACCAGACCGGGCTGAACTTTCAGACGAGGTTAAAACCCAACTCGGTGAATTGAAGGAAAAGCAGCAGGCCCTGCATGCCCAGCTCAAGGAAAACATCGCAGAGCTTGGGGACGATGCAACCAAGGCAGAAATTAAAGAAGCCGCAGAGGCTTTTAAGGAGGCCAACAAGGATAAATTTGCTGAAATCAAATCGGCCCATGAAGCGATTCGTGAACAAATCAAAGAAAACCGTCCAGAACGCCCTGAAAGACCCGAGGTCGAACTTTCCGATGAACTCAAAGCAAAGGTAGCTGATTTAAAAGAGAAGAGGGATGAACTGCATGAGGCTAAAAAAGCTCTTTACGACAGCCTTAAAGATGCGAGCACCGAAGAAAAGCAAGCGATCATCGCAGAATTTAAGGAAAACAACAAAGTAAAGCACAAGGAAATCAAGGATAATGCCAAGGCACTGAAAGAAGAGATTCGCGGGCAGGTCGAAACCGAAGCCACCCGTTCATCCGACCTTTAATTTCGATTCTGGTTAGACCCCACTTTCATCTCATCGGTTTTTGCCCAACCGGTGAAACGAATTGGGAGTTCCCGTCGAGGGAACTCCCTTTTTGTATTTTAGTTTTCATAAGAAAGAATAGCTTCTAAGCTTTTATTTACATGCTACTTTGGCAAAAAATGATTCCGATTAGGCTTTGGATCAGCCTGTCGGGTGGGATGCTTTTTCTTCTCAAGCCATCCTTTGGTGAAAGACCCAAGAGCTTTCATTCCTTTCACTCAAACTTTGGGGAAATTCGGATCGTTGAGCATACACAAGAGGTCGCTCAAGTCCAACTACCTCTTAATGAAAAGTCCAAAGAAGGTTCTAAGACGGTTGCGGAAATGGAAATTCCGATTGAGCAGAAAATCGAAAATAAAGAGATCCAGACAGAAAAAACTGACTCCGATCTATCCCTTTCAGATGAGGAAATTGAAGACCTCCTTTTTGGCGATTTAAACGACTGGGAAACCGATGAACATGAGATCCAGGAAGTGAGTAACTGGATGCAGTTTTATCTTTTGGAACTAGGTATTGGGCATACTGACAACCCGCTGTATGCCGCGTACACTCCACAAGCAAGCGGGTATGCAGAGATCACTGCTGAAAGTTTTTTTATACACCAATCCAACCCTGCTCGAAAAGCTTTGCTTTATTTTTATGGAGAAGGAAAGAAATTCACCGAACTGGATGAACAAGATAGCTCTGGGTTACTCCTCGCCCTTTTGGACTATACTTACCAACCCGATTCATCCCCTCTTTCATTTGGCCAAAAGTTACAGCATACCTACAACAATCAGGGCATGGATTTCTCTGATCTAGGAACCCCATACCGTACGAAAATAACCTCTAATAAATCACAGGCTTTCTCCCGAATGATATGGGAGGATGAGAACCAGATGAAAGCTGTTTGGGAAATAGGTTTAGGGAAAAGCAGCCTCGAAGAATTTGCCGATCGAAGCTCTGAATTCAGTGTGGGCTTCACTTTGGGTAAAAAAGGAAATCGATGGGTGGACTGGGAAGGACAATATTTTCATAAAGCCACAGACTTTAAAGATCGAACGGCCAAGGATGAATCCGGGAGCAAAGTCGATGGAAAAGTAAAAATTCAACAATCAGGAGCCTCTCTTACTCTGCAGCCCAAGTTTGAAGATCAGTTCAGCCGGGGAACGAAAGTTAAAACCGCATTTACCCGGGCCAGAAATGGAGATGGAGGATACTACGATTTCAACCGTTGGAAAATTTCCCTGAGCAAAGAATTGGAAAGCGACCCTTGGCAAAGCAGTTTCTCCCTAGGGTATAAATCGACCGACTACCTTGAACGCCTCACCGATAAAAATGAAAAATTTCAAAAAAATGGTTGGAATCTTGATCTGCGCATATCCCGCCTGATCAATTCTCATTGGAAAACCTTTGTCAAATGGACTGGAGAGGAAGACCGGTCCAATGACCCAGACTATTCTTATCAAAGTAATTTTTGGTCCTGGGGGCTAAGCTGGGAAAAATGAACACGCCCAATAAAACCAATCATTGGAAGTTTTTTATCTTTGTTGCGGGTATGTTGCTCGGAGTCATCGGGCTATTGCTTTTTTTCTCCAGAGTGCAATTACACCGCCAGGTTTTGGAAGCGGAAGCTTATTTTCTGAAGTCCCAGTTCGAGAAGTCCATGAATTCCCTGCTTTTAGGCGATTTGGATCTAGAGGACCCGTGGTTGAGTTCCAAAAGCTTGCAGGAACGCCTGATCACTCAGGCAGCGGTGGAAAGCCTGAAAATCCCACAGGTCATGGGGGTTCAGGCATACAATCAATCTCTCCACCCCCTTCACCTGAATACCTCAGTTGAAACAGATATATCGACACTTTCTTCTTTCGATCAAGCGATTTGGGAAGGTTGGAGTTCGCGGGAACTTCCCTCCGATACTTTTGGCTTATTGGTACATCTAGCCGATGAGGAGGAATCTTATTTTATCGAGTTTCAACTGGAAAAGACCTTAGTCCTAAATGCATGGAACCGGATCGATTCGACCCTACTCAAACAGGGATCCCTTCTCTGCCTATCCGCCCTCTTTTTGCTTTGGATTATTTTTCGGGCCTTGACCCGCACGATTCAGACCAAAGAAAAGTTACTTCTTGAAAAAACGGAGGTTCTGAAAAAAACGAACCAACAATTAACCCAGGCGTACAAGACCACTAGTCTGGGTTCTCTCACGGGGCACTTGATGCATGCCCTGAACAGTCCGCTTACCACACTAAGTTCCCTCAGTAAGGACCCGGATTTCTTATCCACTGAAAGCAGTCGGGAAGATACCCACCAGGCCATTCAGAAAATTCACCAATTGGTCAGGCAGGTCCTCGGCTCTCTCAAGGAGGTCGAAAAAGGGGAAATCAGTTACTGCCTTTCCATGAAAGAAGTATTGGAAACCGCTGCCCAGAAATTGAATAAAGTCAGTCCGGAAACCTCACTAAGGGTTGTAAATCATGAATCTCTTTGTGACCCGGTCGATAACCTGCAGGCCAGCCTGACACTGGCAATTTTAAGCAACCTTTTTCAGAATTCATACGAAGCTCAGACGGGAGCTGAGATTGTATTGGAAGGAAAACGGAAGGGAAAAAACTGGGAGCTTGTAATCTCCGATAACTGTGGAGGTATCCCCACGGATTTACTTCCCCGCATCTTTTCTCCGGTCGTTAGTCAAAAAACCGGTGGATCCGGAATTGGACTGGCTCTTTCCAAACAACTTGCGGAAAGCATGGAAGGCTTCCTCCAACTTGAATCGTCCGACTCGTCTGGTACTCGCTTTAAATTGACTATTCCCGCTCTCGAAGCCGAAACCACTAACTGATTTGCAACTCTGGTTAAGAGTTGGTTACGATATTTCTATGTATTGCCCATTCAAACTATTGAATCAAAACACCCTTTCGATCCTGTTTTTATTCATCGGTTGGTATGGATTGAGCCATGGGCTCTGGGCCCAAAGCATTCCGGCATCCTTAAATTGGACGAGTGCAACGGACGGAATTCTTTTTTCTTCTCCCACGATTGATAGTTCCGGTAAGATTTACATCGGTTCAAACGACAACAAGTTGCATGCCATTTCTTCCACGGACGGGTCGACAATTTGGACCTTTCCCGCAGGTAGTTGGGTGGATACCACGCCTGCTCTTAGTCACGACGAATCGGTCGTTTATATTGGATCCTGGGACAACAAATTATATGCGGTTCATGCACTAACGGGTACCGAAATTTGGTCTTTTGAAACCAACAGTTACATCCAATCTAGCCCGGCGGTGGGACTGGATGGGAAAATCTACTTCGGATCGATGGATTCCATTTTCTATGCCCTGGAAGCCAATGGATCCCTCGCCTGGGAATACTTCGCCGGTGAACCGATCTTTTCTTCTCCGGCGATTGGACCGGATGGTACCCTTTATTTTGGGGATGAAAATGGCACTTTACATGCGCTGAATTCGGATGGTTCTGAAAAGTGGACCTATCTGGTGGATGAAGTGACAGATACTAATCGATCGATTCTCTCCTCTCCTACCCTCGATGCCAATGGGAATCTCTACTTTGGGGCGGGCAATGGCTATTGTTACAGTCTTAGCGATGATGGCACCCAAGCCTCACTTAACTGGAAATACCTGACTGGAGATCGGGTCGATGCCTCTCCTGTGCTCGGATTAAATGAGGAAGTATTTTTTGTTTCCCGGGATGGATACATGCGCTCTTTGCCTCTCTTTTCGGCTACCACGGACAACCTTGCGAACTGGGAAGTCATGGTAGGCGATGTTTTTTACAGTAGTCCGGTGGTGGATGGAAATGGACGGGTCTACGTGATCGCTTATACCGGCGGCGGAGAAAACCACTTATTTGCCTACAATGCGGATGGAACCAAAGCATGGGACAGCAATGTTTCCAATCCACCATTTACCATTCCATCGGTGGTGGATTCCTCTCTACTTCTCAGCGATGACGGTGATCTTTATTTTGGGTGCTTTGACAAAAATCTATATTCTCTATCCTTGGATGTATCCCCAGCCAACTCAGGTTGGCCAATGTTTCGCCGCAATTCCACCCGTGATGGAGACTGGCCCTCGTTCTCCCTCACCCTTCAATCCAGCCCTGCAGTAGGTGGTGCCACCACTGGGCAAGGTCAAGTCTACGAAGGATCCACACCCACCATCACCGCCACACCAAACACCGGTTACTCTTTTACCGGATGGACC
>JAQCIX010000079.1 GCA_027593365.1 Verrucomicrobiota bacterium | reverse complement strand
CAAGATCCTCAATCCGTCCAAGACCGTCTTACTACCTGACCTAGATGCAGGGTGCTCTCTTTCTGACTCTTGCCCAGCTGAACAACTGGCAAAGTATCGGGATGAGAACCCAGACCTCTATGTCGTTGCCTATGTCAATTGTTCCGCGGCAGTCAAAGGCCTCAGCGATGTCATCTGTACCAGTGGCAACGCGGTCAATATCGTGAACCGCGTACCTCAGGATCGTGAAATTCTCTTTGTCCCCGACCAGAATCTCGGACAATGGGTCATGGGACAGACCGGTCGAAAAATGAGGCTATGGCCAGGCAGTTGTTATGCCCATGTACTCTTTACCAGGGAATCGATTGAACGTTGTCGGTTGGAATACCCCGATGCCCCGGTGGTTGCCCACCCCGAGTGCATTCAATCGGTGCGTGATCTGGCCGATGAGGTATGTAGCACCGAAAAGATGGTCTCTTTCTGCCAAAACCATTCCTCCGATACCTTTATCATTCTGACCGAGTCCGGCATGATGCACCGGCTGACCCGCGAACTGCCCGACCGACAATTTGTTGCCGGACCTACTGGTCATTGTGCCTGTAATGACTGCCGTTACATGAAAATGAATACCCTGCCCAAACTGCTAGACTGCCTTAAGACTGGAAGTCCTGAAATTTCTTTGGATGACGAATTGATCGAACGATCCAGGCTTCCGATCGAGAGAATGCTAGAGTGGAGCCAGTAGCTCCATTTTCGGATTTCAGGTAAGTACTTCGATTTGATTGGGAAAGAACGTTTCCCCCAAAGCCGCCCAATGGCTTTGGATAGACTGTAAGTAGGACGAATTGACAATCGCACCCATCGGAGCCAGCAGTTTCCCATCGGAAAGAACGAGTTCTTCCAGTAAGCGCATGCCAGGTTTCAACTCATTGGGAGAAACATGGCTGGGTTCGGAAAACCTTCCTCCAAGCTCCCGAGTATTAGCTAAAGCATCTATACTTCCAGGAACAAAAGAGGATTCCATTGATCGAATTTTTTCAAAAACCTCTCCTTTTGCAAGGCCCTTAGATTCCCAGAGATCATAAACCTGAGCCAAATGAATGATAGAAGCGATAATCCGCTCCTCAGAATATTCGTCATTCCGTTCTGCATAACCCGAACCAATCAACTCAATGATTTTTCGGATTTTACCTAGGCGTGGGATATCTTTAATCAAAGTGCTGACAAACTCTGGAAAACCAGAAACCACATCCTGCATTTCTGGGCTCAGATCTGCCCCATCGTACACCTTTCGTTGAGCGTCATCAGGAAGGGTCAAATAACCCAGATAACAAAAATCGCATGCAACTTCCAAGCGCCATTCGTGAGCAACTTGGATTTCGCTGGCAATATCCTTCGCCAACACCTTCACCCGTTGGGCTCTCCCGAAAAACATTGGATTGGCAGCGGAAAGAAGAGATGTTATCGCTGCAATTGCCCCATTAAGGGTTTTTTCCAAAAGCTCTTTTTCGGCAGATAATAACTGGTACTGACGAAGGGCTTGCTCAATATTCTTATCCAATAACTCAGGTGAACAGGGCTTCCCAAGAAGACGGAAAATTTCACCCCGACGAACCACCTCACAAAGGTCATCAAAATCGGCCTGACCGGTTAGAAGCATCGTCACCACTTCCTTATCCTGCTCTCTGACTTTTTCTAAGAAATCTGCCCCATTCATTCGGGGCATCGCGAAATCAGAAACGATCACTTGAATGGGTCCCTCCTCTTCAAGGATTCGCAAACCTTCGCTTCCCGAATCTGCGGTAAACACCTCGTATTTTCGACCGAGGTTAAGTTTAAATCCCTTGAGGATAGAAACTTCATCATCAACGAATAGAACCTTGGGCTTAGTAGTATCCATTATTTAAGCTATTAGACACTTAAAATTAAAATTGTCAAATTTCCAGATAATGGATGATTCAAAGGAATCGCTGGTCAATCGATCCATCGGAGGTTCCGGAATTCGGGAGGTGGTCCCTCCCAATTGCCACCAACCTGAACGGGTTTAGTTTTGCTCCCTGGGTTGATGCCCAATTTGTCCGAATGGTCGAGACGCAATTCTTTGATAGTCAACCAATTTTGAAGACTTTCACCATCCGAATTTTTAAAAACTTCTTTAGGAAGATTGAATCGCTGCCAAAGGTTATTCCCCACCAAATTAATCTCGGTTCCATAGCCATCCAAGCAAAGAACCAATGGATTGGGTTGAGTGCTCTTGACCTCTAGGCTTAGACGGCTCATAGGAGTTTCGGAATGCCATTTGGGTTCATGGAGTTTATTTGTGCGAATACCCCATTTATGCGGGTTGTAAGTAAACCAATCCTTCCGCCAGGATCCTTGGAAGTTCTCGATCATAGAATCTTTTTGAGAATCATATAGAACGCCAAATTTTTCTAAATCCTCACTCGAAGCCGTTTGCAAGAGTGAAGATAAGGTAAAATGGTTCGCTTTGTAGGTGCCGTAATAATACCCTGCACCCTCAACAGCATTATCCAATTGGTATTGCACATTGGCGTATACCCAAAGAGGTCGTTCAATCGAAAAAATTGGGATTTCTGTAATCCATTGGTTTTGCTTAGGGCCCAAGCTGGGTTGGACAAACTTCCAAAAGCGGTGCTTCGTATTTTGGGAGTTATCCTTGGCCCCTTTTTTTTGAAGCACGCCTTGCTGGGTAAAGTAAATGTCAACGCTTTCAATTTCTTTGGATGGATCAACGGTCACGGAAAGTACAGGAAAACTTCCTTCTTTAAGAGATAAGTGAGCCTGTGGAGAGCTTGGCATTTGAAAAGTCTTTTTCAAGTGCTGATCAAACCAAAGCTGGGTTCCCACCTCAAACTCTGCGGTATCCTGATGGTTGTGGTGAGGGGAGCTTGAGATCCGCCAATGCTTGGACTGAATTTCTCCAGTTGCAGTTTCCAAGTCATTGATTCTTCCATGAAAATCATTGGACGGGCTGAGAAACATGATTGGAGCTGTTATTTTTCCCAAACTTGGGGGGTCACTCACGGTGGCCAGATGCATATCATCCTCTGAGTACCTGTCACTGATGCCACCGCATGAAGGGACGGCTGCTTTTACTCTTTGGTCTGCCCCACTTATCAGAACCGTTAGTTTACCACCCATGGAATGTCCATAAACTCCTAGCTTATCGGGATCTACTTCCGGCTGTCTTTCCAAAAACGTTAGGCCTCGCCGGCCGGCCAACGCGATCAAAAACCACGAATTATTGCGGGGAGATTTTACTGGATCGAACGACCACTCGTAGGAGGGAATGGTCGGGAATGCATCTTTCCCATACCTGCTCGGAGCATGGTAAGCATCCAATGCCCCCCAGTCCGTAGTTAGTTTATATTTCGGATCATTTTTATTTCCCTCCCAAAATAATTTCACTTCATTTGGCCCAACATGATAACCGGTAGCAGAAAGGCGCCCGGCCCAAGCAATCGATAAAGTCGCATATCCTCGCTTCGCATTCGTAAGTACCGCATTATGATGAGCGTATTGCCCGCCCCCATGGACCTGAAGTAATCCAGGAAGTCCCTTTTGACCTTTTGGAAAACCGTATACCCCAGCCATCATAGCCTTTGTCCCTTTAAAAACACCGATTCGATAACGAATAACCCGCAAGACCACATCATCTTGTTCCCATTGCTTTAGTGTCTCTACCTCCAACTCCTCATGTCTCGGATCAAATCCTTCCCACATTTGGGAAAAAGTAGACGGGGCATCTTTTCCATTGAGAGGAGGGAGTGTCTCGGCCACCAAAAATCCAAAACAGAAGAAAGAGGCATATATGCCAATCGTAAGTCTAAAAATCGCTCGCATTATCAAGGATTACCAACTGTAAATATTTCTATCAACGATCTTAATGATAGTTGAATGTAATTTTAATCTCACCATCACAGAAAAGCTGATTCAGACTTCTGAACGTTTACAAGTCTAAGTAGACCAAATAATAGATTACTTGTAGAAAAAAAAAATGAACGAAGTAACCATTTCAGGAAAAGTAAAATTTGTGGATGAAGTAAGGGAATTTGGCAGCAATGGATTCCGAAAACACCAAGTTGTGGTGGAAACAGGAGATGGTCGTTGGGATAACCCAATTCCAGTAGAATTCACCAAAGATAATATAGAATTAAGTAAAGAATTAAAGGTTGGAGACCAAGTTCAAATCCAATCCAGGATCAACGGAAGAGAGTGGCAGGGTAAAGATGGTACTACGAAGTGGTTTACCTCGATAAGCGGTTACAAGGTAACCAAGGAAAACTCTGAACAAGACACCGAAACAAGCTCTTCTTTTGATACTTACGATGAGTACGCTGAAGACTTGGAAGAAGATGTCTTTTAAACTATTTTAGTACTTTATTAAATTAACATAAAGGGACTAGAATTAGATTTTCTGAATTAGTTTACGCTAATTTGTATTTTTTAAGTTTTTAAAGCTAATTACATTAAAAGACGTTGTTAAACTTTGCTTATAATATAATTTATAGTGTCATAATATTAAACTTTAAAACAAATTAAGGTAAGGTTTAGCTCACTATACTTTTTTTCCCTATAAATAACTTACTCACATGTGCAGGTAAGTTTGATTTATAGGCATTGTTTCTGCTATATTAATAATGGATGTGCCTTCATAAACTGATCAGCCCGATTGTATGCCTTGCTTTGCTTGGGTTTAGCGATTTGGCGGGTGTGGTTAAAAAGAACGACCTACTGGCTAGATGGACATTCGATGAAGGCAATGGATCCATTGCCAGCGATTCCCTGAATGGAGGAAGTCCCCTCTTCATGCAGGGAAGTAATTGGGGCCAAGAAAAAGATGGACATGCTCTCTCCAAATTCTCCATGGATATAAGCACTGGGGAGGGATTCGCGTTGGTTGAAGCGAACCGGAAATTTCAAGTCACCTCCTCGTACAGCATCATGCTTTGGTTTAAAACCAATGGTTTGCCGGATGATTATGCTCAACTTCTAAGCAAGCGCGAATCCACCACATACTCCTATCTTTTCCAGATTAATCCAGGGGGAACGAGTTTAGAGGCACTTTACCGTGCAACCGGACAGGAATCTCAATATGCCACGACCGGGCCAGTTTACTTCAATTTAAACCAATGGAACTGTTTCCTTTCCACATATGATGGGAATTACCTCCGATCCTACTTAAATGGAAAGCCTACTGGCATCCTAGAATTGCCAAATACGCCGCTTAAAGACGATGCTGATTTTGGAGTCGGTGGATCCGTAGATGGCAGTAACTTATTCAAAGGTTGGATCGATGAATTTCGATTTTACTCTGTTCCGCTGGATCGGGATGATGCGGTTGCAGTCTATGGCGAGGGCTTCGGGGATTTGGGAGCACGCCCTGTCATTGTAGCCCCTGCAGTCAACGCAGACGCCAACTCAACTGTCTATGTCTCCTTCGAAAAACCGGATGGCACATGGTCGAGTGTGACTCAATTCCAGGCAAGCGATATCGAGGTTTCTGGAGCTGAACTCACCGGCTTTCAGGAGCATAACGACACCCATTACCGTTTTCATGTTGTAGCCGACAAAAAGCCCCAGCGAATCAAAATCCGTATTCCAGCCGGTTCGGCGAAGGATGATGGTAATTTTTCCACCTCAAGTGGTTCAGCACGGATCCAACACCTTGAACCCATCACCTCTGCAAAGAACCTCGTTGGATGGTGGACTTTCAATGAAGCCTCCAACCAGTCCTGGGAGAGTAACAGCACTACCCCTGCAAATACGGATGCATGGACTCCCCTCACTTTATCCCCCAAAGTCTGGTTGGATGCCTATGACTTAAGCACCCTCGATAAAGGGACTGACCAAGGACAATTGGGTCAACCAACAGACGGGGAATCGATTCAGTTTTGGGCAGACAAAAGTGGAAATGAGCATCACGCAAAACAACGAGCCGGGACGCCTACTTATCGTTCCACTGACTTTAATTCCAAACCAACAATAAAACTTACAAGTGCATCCATGTTTCTGGAAAACTCCCAGACCGATTTTGATGGATGGGCCGAGTTAACTGTCGTTGCAGCTCTCTCCCACGACGATGCAAACTTCGCCACCCTGATTGGGAAAAGTAACCATGCCGGATGGATGGGTAATGATAGCGATTTGGCATGGGCCATTTTCACTCACAGGCTCGATGGAAATTATAACCTCTGGGGACCAGGTATCATTACAGACACCCCTGCAAATTATTACGGCAACAATACTGGAACAAAAGAACTGCAAACCCAAGACGGTGGAAGTCCAGGGCTTTTAGTTTTTTCTTACAAATCCGAAAGTTTCGTTCTCAAGGTAAATGGAGTGGTAAGGATCAACCATACAGGTTTATCTGGGAACATTCAGGAAAAGCCTAATTTGGATGTGATGATTGGCGGGTATCACAACGGCGGTAATAACAACAAAATGCAAATTTCTGAATTACTCCTTTTCGATCGAGTATTGGATGGAAACGAGCTGACTCTCACTGAAATCTCGCTCATGGATAAATGGAACATTGAATCGAGTGAAAGATTGAATCTTTTGGATTCCAACCAATCCACATTTGTTTTCGAGGATCAGTCTGGGGGCGACCGTCCCATGTTCTTTTACGGAGAGAGTCAAAATAACCAGAATCTGTTTGGATCTACTCTGGGTTTTGATGGCGGCTCCAACTTCGGTAAGATCGATCTACTCGACCGTAATCAAAGCACGATCGAATTAGCAGATGTAACCCTACCCAATCTCTTGCACGCTTGGTGGCCCTTAGATGGAAATTCTCAGGATCACTCAGGAAACGAAAGGCATGGTCAGATAGTCGGACATGGTGCTTTCGGAATGGGTCGATTTGATCAGGCATTAGATTTACAAAATGGTGGGATTTTCCGAGTCCAAGAGGAGAAAGATCCTGGAATCTACGAAAACTTCCCACGCACCCTTTCCATGTGGGTTAAAACACTCTCCTCTTCCGGGAACCTCGTGAAATGGGGCATTCAGGAAGATGGTAAACAATGGCACTGGTCCATAACCAGTTCAAATGGAATGGGAGGATGGATGAAACTGGGTATCCATGGTGCCAATCAAACTGGGATGCACTACATGGTGTCTGATGGAAAGTGGCGACACCTTGCGGTTTCTATGACCCCAATTGGAGAGAGTTCATTTTCCCTGAATTTGTTTGTGGATGGCAAACAAGAAACCAAGTTTTTATCTACCATTAACAAAGATAATTTTGAGATTAATACACAACCTTCAGACCTATTTGTTGGAGGTGAGGGATTTAGCGGGTGGATTGATGATCTCCGAATTTATTCGACCAGACTGAACAGTGGTGAAATCACCATGATTTTGGAGGAAAAAATAGATGACGACTTAACCATCACCCGAGGCAACTACTCCCTCTCAGCTTGGATCAAACCAACTGATCTGCCAGAAAGTAATCGTTTCAACTTCGCGAATGCCCGTTTTTTCTGGAGAGACTGGGCTGGGGATACCCGCATCGATACCTGGCCTCACGACATGAGGAAAACAGGCATACCTAAACTGGACCCAAGCAGTGATTTTTTGACAGAACTCTTTGAGGAACCGGTTAGTTTTTATGCTCTGGCCGTGGACAACAATCCCAATACTGATGCTGGTTGGAACACAGACTATATTGGATATGACGCGAATTCAATTTCCTATCCCTTTGCTTTCTTTTCGGATACCAACTTAACCGACGGACCCTGGCTTCTGGAAAATGAGAATGGGGGCACAGCTTACAG
>JAQCIX010000078.1 GCA_027593365.1 Verrucomicrobiota bacterium | reverse complement strand
ACGTAAAACCAAACTTTACCCTCAGGTGAATTACAGATTTGTGGTGCTCCGGTTTTTTAAAAAGGATGCGGATGAATTTGTTGTGGTGATGAAAAAAAGGAAATAAAAAAGGCGATGGTTTTCAACCATCGCCTTTTAAAATAGAGAAAACCGAAACAACTAGGCGGACAATGCCTCCTTGGTTGTTTTGATAATCGCTGCAGCGATTCGGTAAGGATCACCGTTCGAAGCGGGCCTGCGGTCTTCCAAGCGACCTTTCCACCCATCCTGGATCGTTCCGACAGGAATACGGATCGAAGCACCACGGTCGGACACTCCATAGCTGAATTTGTCGATAGATTGAGTTTCATGAAGACCGGTGAGGCGCTGGTCATTTTCTGCACCATAAACGGAAATGTGTCGGTCAATATTCTTACCAAACTCCTCGCAAATTTGTTTGAAGAGTGCCTCTCCGCCTTGGTCGCGCATCGCTCCGTTGGAGAAGTTGGCATGCATACCAGAACCATTCCAATCCCCTTTTACAGGTTTTGGATGAAGATCGATCGCGATATCATAAGACTCGGCGGTACGCTCAAGAAGATAACGAGCAAGCCAGATTTGATCACCAGCACTTTTCGCACCTTTGGCGAAGATTTGGTATTCCCACTGCCCCATCATGACTTCAGCGTTGATACCTTCTACATTTAGACCAGCTTCCAAGCAAAGGTGTAAATGTTCGTCTACCAATTCACGCCCTTTGGTATTACGGGCACCTACCGATGTGTAGTATGGACCCTGTGGGGCTGGATAACCGCCCTTTGGAAACCCGAGTGGCAATTCGGTTTCCAAGTCAATTAAAGTGTATTCCTGCTCGAAACCGAACCAAAAGTCGTCATCGTCATCGTCGATGGTGGCACGACCGTTTGATTCGTGAGGAGTACCATCAGGGTTAAGAACCTCACACATGATCAACCAACCATTTCCACCGAAACGGTCTGGATCTTCAATGACATAAACAGGTTGCAGTAAACAATCGGAAGAACCACCTTCAGCTTGCTCGGTGGAGGAACCATCGAAACACCACTGCTTGGCGTCTTCTACCTTACCGCTGAAATTATCAACGATCATCGTTTTACTGCGCAGACTCTGGGTTGGTTTATAACCATCGAGCCAAATGTATTCTAGCTTGTGCTTACTCATATAATTAAGGGTTAAATGACTGATAATAGACTGAATGTCTAGAAGACAATCGCAAGAACTTTAGCAAATGAAATGCCAATCCATATTTCCGGCGAAAACTGTCAAGGAATTGAACGCCTTGAGCTCAATATTTCAAGAGCTAATCTTCTAAAGAGATGCCTAGTTACGCCAGGGCTTTTCGGGGGCATCTGCGAGTAGTTTCATCTCATCGCTAATCCCAGAGATGGCAGACTTCCAGCATTTTGCTTTTTCATTCATTTGCTCGAAAAGGTCTAAATTAAGATTCGAAACTACCCAGGAATCTAATTTTAATTCATCTTCGAGCTGACCAGGGGACCAACCCGAATGCCCGAGGAAGCAGGCAATTTGGATATTTTCATTTTCTTTCCTTAATGATTCCGCTTTGTTGATATCGATACCGAAGTATAAACGAAAGGAGTCCGAAGAATCTCTCCAATCCCAGGCCGCAATGATTAATTTTTCACGCTCCACAGGGCCCCCGTCGTATACTTCGGCCTGACCAAGAGCAAAGTGCTTAAATTGATCGTCTAATTGGATCAATTTTTTGCCTAGAGGGCGGTTTAAGATCACCCCCAAAGTTCCTTCATCCTCTGAATGATTCGATAAAAAAACTATGCTTCTGCAAAAGTTCGGATCCTGCAGGGAAGGATGGGATAGCAATATACTGCCGGATAAAGATGCTGATTGCTTAAATCTGGAAGTGATGTTCAAGAGATTTAATCTACCCATAACAGGGCAGCAAAATCAAGTTAAGCTGAAAGAAAATTAATTTCCTGCATTTGCAGGGATCGAAGATGTGGATTCTACCTTACTTTTCTTCGAAAGTTCGGAAGAAGACTTATCCTCTTTCGCATCTTCCTTCAGTTCGCCAGGAACTTCAGGTGGTTGCATCACTTCAGCATCGCCCCACTGTTCTTCATAGAGGGCTTTTAAGTGGGCAAATACTTCGACGATAGATTCGTCCTCTTCGATTTCTAGAAGCTTTAAAATTAACTCTTTGTTGCTTCGAAGTTGTAACCTCTTACCCAAGGTTTCCATTCCTCGATAGCTGTTAATGACATCTCTTGCCTCATCTTGCTTCGCCAAAATCCTTTTTGCTTCTCTGTATGTTATTCCCATTTTTCAATCTTTGTTAGAAGTTATAACTGTAAAACATAGAGTTTAGATTTCTAAACCCAGTGTTTTGCCATCCATATACTTACCCTTACTCAGGTTGGACAGAGATTCGATTAAAAAATTAAAAAAAATTGTTTTTTTTATTCACAAGCAACAATACAAAAAAAAGACGGCCTCCGAAAAAGGCCGTCTTCCATGTAGAATAAATCCGAGAATTTACTGCGACACCACGTTTACCATCGCTTGAAGAATGGTATTCCATGTGGATGGATTTTCAAGAGTCGCATTGGAGAACATGCAACCATCCCAGCAAATGTGTTTGATCCCACGGTCCTGGAAGTCCTTGAGCCAAAAGCTGGAACAACGAGCGATATCCAATTTTCCATTAGGATCATCAGCTGGGCAATGCTTACCGGTTTTATCATGTGAACCCGCACCATGGACTTGCCCGTCATTTTGAGCGACATGGAAATCGATCGTCCAAGGTCTGAGTTTGTCGGTCATTTTCTCATAAGCGGCATAAAACTCATCGTCCGAGTAACCTTCATGAAGTAGTGCATGCTCAGGGGCATTGTAGCCCATCAAATACAGATAGGTATGAGCTAAGTCTGCCTGGAAACCGAGAGTCTCAGGCATTCCTACACCTTCGAGCAGATCGAGGACATCTTTCCAGCTGTGCATACCCGCCCAGCAAATTTCACCTTCCACCGCAAGGCGTTCTCCGTGATCGGATGCAATGGCAGCGGCTTTTTTGAAGGTATCAATAATACGAGCGGTTCCTTCCCCTGGATTGGCTTTCCATTTTTCGACTCCAAATTCTGCAGAATCGATTCGGATCACTCCACCCTTGCGAACCCCATGATCGTTAAACACCTTGGCAATCCGGCAGGCTACTTTGACAGCGTCTAGAAATTTTCCCTGTTGTTCGTCCGTCCCCATCGCAGAATCTCCAACGGTGCCCGGCCAGACTGGGGCAACGAGAGAACCGACATCAAAACCACGACCAGCGATTAAATCGGCCGTCTCTTTTAATTGATCATCACTTGCCTCGGGATCGGTATGAGGATGAAAGAGAAAACAATCAACACCATCAAACTTGCGGCCATTGACTTCTGCATTGGCGGTAAGATCGAGCATGCGCTCCAGACTAAAAGGAGGTTCTTCGCCTTCGCCTTCGCCTTTACCGACAAGACCGGGCCACATTGCATTATGGAGTTTTATAGAAGAGAAGCTCATATTCGAATGAATTAGGGGTTAAGATTTACAAAAAGGGCATTTGTTCAAGAATCCCCCTTGGATTCAAGAAAAAAAGCGGTGTTTAGATAAGTTATCGGGTAACTTCATCCAAATTAAATTTGCGAAAATGCGGAGGTTGATAAAACCTAATCCTATGAATAGAAGAATTACTGTATTAATCGCCCTTAGTTTAAGCCTTTGCTTTTCTAGTTTTGTTTCTCTTGTTGCTAATGAAAAGAGCTCGGCAGACTCCTCCCTGTTTCCCAGTAAAATCCTAGACAATAAGGGAAAAAGTGTATCCTCAGATGTTTTGGATGGAAAGATTGTGGGGATTTATTTCTCGGCTCAGTGGTGCCCACCCTGTCGTCATTTTACTCCCAGCCTAGTTGAGTTTAGAAACAAAAACTCCAAGGATTTTGAAGTTGTATTCGTATCCTCAGACCGATCCTCTGAGGACCAACTTAAGTACATGGAAAAATATGGGATGAAGTGGTACACCTTGCCCCACGGTTCCGATGCAGCTAAACAGCTTTCAAAGAAATATGAAGTTCGGGGGATTCCAGCTCTGGTTATCGTGGATGCGGATGGCAACACCATCACCAAAAATGGCAGGGGCGATGTTTCTAAAGACCCCTCGGGTGCCCTAGCCAGTTGGCAGAAAAAATCTTAATTTTTAAAAAAATTCAGCGGATTAGTCTGCCCAAGAGGCGGAAGATGGATTAGTCTGCAAAATGTGATCAAGGTAGACTATTGTGTAATTGGTGGCGGGATTGTTGGTCTAGCTACGGCTTTTCGTTTGAGCAGAAACTTTCCTGATCAATCGATTGTGGTTGTCGAGAAAGAGGAGAAACTAGCCGAGCACCAAACAGGTCGAAACTCCGGAGTTCTTCATTCCGGCATCTATTACAAGCCTGGCTCCCTTAAGGCAAAAAACTGTCGACTCGGGAAGTTGGCCATGGAACGATTCTGTGCGGAGCATGGGATTGACTACGAGCTTTGCGGAAAGGTAATTGTAGCCACTCAGGAGGATGAGAGAGATCGCCTCAAGGGAATTTACCAAAGGGGTCAATCTAACGGAGTAAACTGCGAATTGATCCCCAAGGAAAAACTGCGGGAAATTGAACCCCATGCCGCCGGTATCGAAGCGATCCATGTGCCGGAGTGTGGGATTGTCAACTATCGTCAGGTCTGCGAACGATTGGGCGATCTGCTCACCCAAGAGGGCAGGCACCAAATTCTGCTCGGCCAAAAAGTTGTAGGCATTGAAAAAGGATCGAATGAAATTGTCGTGCAAACGACCAACCAAAGGATCCAGTGCCAAAAACTGATCAATTGTGCGGGTCTGCACTCCGACCGCATTACCCAATTGGGTGGGCAGAAACCGGATGCCAAAATTATCCCATTCAAGGGGGAGTATTATTTTTTATCCAAGGAGGCAGAAAAGTTCTGTAATCACCTGATCTACCCAGTGCCCGACCCCAAGTTCCCATTCCTCGGAGTACACTTCACCCGGATGATCGAGGGAGGGGTGGAATGTGGACCCAATGCGGTGCTGGCCTTTGGGCGGGAGGCCTATGAGAAATTTGAGTTTTCTGCGAAAGACTTTATCGACTCAGTCACCTATCCAGGCTTTCAAATCATGGCATTGAAGCACTGGAAGATGGGCTGGGGAGAAATGTGGCGCTCTTTCTCCAAGCAAGCCTTCGTCAAGGCCCTGCAAAGACTGGTGCCGGCGATCGAGGCGGAACACCTCTCCACGGCCCCTGCCGGCATCCGTGCCCAAGCGGTTGCTAAAACCGGTGGACTAGTGGACGACTTCCTCATCCAGAAAAATGACAGCATCATCAACGTGTGCAATGCCCCCTCCCCCGCAGCGACTGCTTCATTAAATATCGCGGAGGAAATTATTCAAAACTTCTAGCAGTTGCTTCTTAATAGATAAATTTTGGGGGCCATATGGAATTCTCGTTGAATACCTAATGAGTCCTTGGCATTAAGAATCGTTCCTATGGTTTTCAAATACATCAAATCGAATATTGCCTTTTTCATGCTTGCAGGTGCAACTGCATCTGCTCTCTTCGGGAAGAATCCAGAAACGCTTGAAGGAATGCAAATAGACGGGCTAAAATACAATGAATTAGACCTTTCCAGAGCTACCATGCTGAGTGGCTCTGATGTTGAATCTCTGGGAGTCTCCTCCATTTCCAGCTTATCTGCCCTTTCTCCAAACCTCTACATTAACTCTTATGGCATTCAATCCTACGGGGATGTAATCACCTTGAGAGGTGTTGGTAACTCTCAGCTTTTCGGAGACCCTGCTGTTGGACTGTATGTGGATGGAGTCCCCCAAAGCAGCACAGCCACTTATTCAAATGCCCTCTTTGATGTGGAAAGTATTGAAGTACTCAAGGGCTATCATGGTCATCAATTTGGTAAAAATTCGCCTGGCGGCGTGATTAATGTCTCTTCACGAAAAGCTGGATATACTCATCGTTCTAAACTTTACGCATCCTACGGCAGTTTTAATACACAAGGCTATCGAGTGCTGGCTGATGGACCAACAGGCGAGCACTCCTCCTATTATTTCGGTCTCAATCGCAGTGAAAGTGACGGATACGCTGACAACCTTAACCCTTCAGGAAATGATGCAACCTCTGAAAGTTGGAACGGTCGACTTGGCTTTGAGTTCAAGATCTTCGATGGTTTTGAAATTGGAATTGGTGGAACATGGGAGGAGTTTGATTTGGGGGCTCAACCTGTAGTTCACCGAAATTCTGCATCTGGTTTTTATCAAAGAAACTCAGACCTAAACGAAATTGGTGTAATAAACTCGAATAGCCAACACATCAAAGTAAGTGCCAAAACCGAGTTTGGTGGAATCAAATCTGTTGCATCCCATAATCAATGGAAATTGAACCCTAATATTATCGATCTTAACTATGCAGACATGGGTTTGTCTGAATTATCTGCAATCCTCGATGCTGTTGGAAATCCAATATCTTCAACCTCAAGGATTGAGGAAAAACATGATGATTGGTCCGAAGAACTTTCATTTTTCTCGGAGGAAGATTCTTCATCTTCTTGGTCCGTCATGATGATTGCCAGCACCAATGAGGTTATCGGAAAAGCAGAGAGAAACTACCCTATGCCAACCGTTGCCCAAACCGACCCAACTTATTTTAATACGGGCGTCATGTTACCGGCGAGTTCAACCACTAGTTACGAAATTGATACCGAATCATTTGCCCTAAGCACTCAAATATCCAGGAAATTGAGCGAAGGTGTTACCTGTGAAATCGGACTAAGGGTCGATCATGTCTCAAGAGACTTACAAAGATCAAAAGTAAATTCCCTATCCCCCTCTCCCAGCGATATCTCTGCTAAAAAAGACTACACTTGGGTGAGTCCTACCATTAGCCTAAGGAACGATCTAAACCAAAACTTTGCTGCTTTCTTCAACTCGTCCTTAACTAAAAAACCTGGTGGTTTTTCTCCTTTTGTTGACTCAACTGGGCTTATTGCCGCTGGAGTTGTGAGTCTCGAATATAAAGAAGAGAAAATTTGGGGAAATGAATTTGGGATTTCCTACGAAGGGGAAGATCAAGTTTCTGGTCTTTCAATAAGTTTTTTCTGGAATGAAATTTCCGATTATCAATTCGAAAAACCATCGGGAGCATTCGATTATTTTGTGGATAATGCGGAAGAGGTGGAGCTAAGGGGCTTTGAATTAGATTTCTATACAAAACCAAGTGAAGATTGGATAATCAAAGGGGCTTATGGAATGGTTGATGGGGAGATCAAAAAGCACACAGGCTTGAGCTATAATTCTGCAGATGATCCCTTTGCTCCCGTGAACCCCATCTTAGGTCCGCATGATTTTTCGGGTAAAGATATTCCTTTTACTCCCGAACAAACACTAAATCTTTCTGTCACTAATCAGTTCTCTGATGCCTTATCCTGGACTGCTGGCTTAACGCATGTCGGCAAGATCCATTACCTCGATCAAACGGCTAAGGAAACGATCAACGACTCTTACACTCTTTGGAATGCCTCCATTGTTTATAAAGCCAGCGATTGGGAAGTGAGTGTCTTTGGCATGAACTTATCTGACGAGGAGTATTATTCTTCCCTTGTAACTAGTCTTACAGGTGCACCTGGCATTGTGGGCTCTCCCCGTGTCATTGGGCTAAGTATTTCTAGGGAGTTTTAATTCTTTTTGACTAACCTGCCATTCTCA
>JAQCIX010000077.1 GCA_027593365.1 Verrucomicrobiota bacterium | reverse complement strand
TTGGCGGTGCGATTTTTTTGCGGAAAATTTGTTTACCGGACAAAATTATCCACGAATCGAAGCCGTGCGCGAAAAGAAATTAAAATACATTCGCTACTTTTCTAAATCACATCGAATACCCTACCGCCAATTATTGGTTTCTTCGATTGAGGGAGAAGCTCCTATCTTTGAGGAACTTTATGATTTGTCCAAAGATCTGCAGGAAAGAAAAAACCTTGTCGGAGAAGAGAATTATCGAATGGATTTGATACGGTTGCGCCAACGGTGTCAGCAACTTGTCACGCAGGCAAAGGGATCGAATATTTATCCAATGACTTGGCCCAGTGCTAAATAAAGGGGGCAGGATTTAATCTTGGCCTCTTATGCTTTACCAAGAGGTTGCTTGGTTGAAATCTTTGCCTTGCTTGGAAATTTTCGCAGGTTTAGCTTAATCGCATCCAACGATGATGTTCCGTCTTTTTAAAATCATACAATTATTGGGAATTGCCTTCTTTGGGTTGGGGTCTGCTCTCCTGGCAGAGAACTGGATGTGGCATGGAGCATTTCCCTGGATATACTCCCATGATCAGGAGGAGTGGATCTATTGGCGCCCAGGCATGGATGGGCGATTTTACCAGTGGAGCCAGTCTGCCGGAGGTTGGCAAATATACAACGATGGAGCGGCAGAGTGGCAAAGGCTGCAACCTACGGATATCAATGAAACGAAGTGGCAGGCATGGGAACAGGATTCCCTAAGTTTTGGTGGGGATTATACTCTACAAAAAATCAAAAGCTCCATCCTTAACTCCGAAAGTTACCTCGACTTAAGTTACCAAAGAATTTCGGACCTTTCTCCGCTGCGGGAAACCACTCACCTTCGCAAGCTCTACTTGCAGGCGAATCAGATCATCGACCTCTCTCCATTAGCAGTACTCAAAAACCTGGAAGTCCTGCACCTAAGTTCGAACAAAGCCCAGGATCTAAGCCCATTGGCCAACTTATTGGAACTGAAAGAATTGTATCTGGATGATAACCCGCTCAATGATCTTTCTGTGCTCGAAAACCTTACCAGGCTCCAAATTCTGAATGTGGCCGATGCTGGGGTTACCTCCTTGCAGAACCTGTCTGGATTGACCGCATTGGAGGAGCTGATCGTAAGGGGTAATCAAATCTCGGATGTTCAACCATTAAACAACTTACGAAAGATTCGAACTTTGGATCTCGGAAATAACCAAATACAGGATATTTCTACCTTAACCAGTCTGACCCGTTTATCCGTTCTGTATGGTGAGGATAATAACCTCACGGAAGCATCGGTGATTTCTAAATTACCCAACTTAAAAGAGATTAATCTCTCCAATAATCAAATTACGAACCTAGGAGATTTTTCAACCCTTCAGGAGGGCGACTCTTATTTGTGGTTGGCTGACTTTTCGAGGAATCAAATCACCAGTCTATCCGGGATGGAAAAATTGAATAATATCAGGATCCTTTCGCTTTCCCAAAATGCCATTTCCGATCTTTCTCCCCTATCTACCATGGAGGAGTTATCCACTCTTCTCATTGATTTTAATCAGGTTTCGACCTTGGCTCCCTTGATTCCTTTATCCAAGCTCCGCGGGGTTTATGCCAATAATAATTTGTTGTCCAATGATACTGCCATGGATCAGTTGGATCAGCTGCTCGAGCTTTACCTTTTTGAAAATAATCTGTCCGCAGCACGGGTCACAGCCATACAGGCTGCGTTACCAAATGTAGCTCTACAACTCTAGTTTGTTTACCCTGATAGCTTGACGTAAAAGAGTCATCTAATTTAGTAAGGCTAATGAGGTTTATTGGTCTGGCTTTACTTATTTTGGCTCCCTGGGTGGGTGCTGAAGATAGTGAAATCTCGCAAGCCCGCTTCTTTAGGTTATTGGGAATTAAGCCAACCGAACAGGATGCAACCCCCTTTGGCGGTTTAAAAACCGTTGTTCTAACCCACAAAGCATTGGTGGAGAAAAAAGCAAAATTGGAGTTTGCGGATGAGGGGATTCAGGACTTGCGTGCTTTTTCTTATCTGTCTGATTTGCAATGGCTCAGGCTTTCCCATAACCCAATTCGCGATATTTCACCACTGGCTGACTTAAAAAACCTGCAGGTTCTTAGTTTGTACGGTATTCCTAAGATGAAAAACTCGTCTGACCGAATATCCGATCTTCGGCCCCTTGCCAAACTGACCAACCTTTGGAGCCTTGCCCTGGATGAACATTCGATTGAGGACTTATCACCCCTCTCTAATTTGACCAACCTGAGGACCCTCTACATCACTCGAAATCAAGTCTCGGATGTCAGTAAACTGTCCGGACTTACCGGTTTGAAAAGTCTCTTCCTTTCACACAACAAGCTGAATGATCTTTCCCCGCTTTCCAATCTTAAGGAACTCGAGTGGTTGCGATTATCGGCCAATAAAATATCGGATCTTTGGCCTCTTTCCCAACTCTCCAAAGTGGAACAGATTCATGTGGAAAGTAATCAAATTTCAAATCTCGCACCATTGGCCAACCTCAAAGAGCTTCGCGAACTCAAAATAGGGAACAATCAAGTGAGTAAATTGGATCCGCTTGGGGGTCTTACCTACATGAGAGAGTTGCACTGCAATCATAACCAAATTGAGGATATCTCTGCTCTCGTAGGAATGAGACAATTACAGGTTCTGAATCTCGCCCATAATCAGATTAGTGATCTTACTCCTTTAATGAATTCCCGTTCCCTGCGCAGCCTCAATTTGGTGGGCAATCCCTACGACCCGGATCAACTGACCCGCCTCCAAAGTGCCCTGCCAAGGTGCGATATTGTTTACCGCTGATTGAATATTTCCCTGGAGGTTTCCACTCCATGTTCAAAGACTCTTTTCTGCTCAATGGATCCGTCTTCGAAATAGCGTAAAAAGGAGCCGTTCCCTCCAATCACCTTTGATTCTTTGCAGATCGATCCATCCGGTTTCCAGACCTTAATATCTACCAAGTGCCCCATTTCGTTGGTGGATCGGTAAGCTAATTGGCCATTGGAGTAATACTCAGCCCATGAACCATCCACTTCTCCATCCTTGGTTTGACCCACCACTTTGAGTTTTCCATTTTCATGCCAAACGGTAAAAGGGCCCTCCATCCGGTCCTCCGTCCAATAAATGTCGGCTTGCTTACCACTCTGTTCAAACCACTCCATCCAAACACCCTCTTTTCTTCCTTTTTTCAAAAAACCGAGCTGTTTTAAAGTGCCTGCATCGTGGTTGGATTTAACCCATCCAGTGAAGGGTTCTCCTTCCTGGTCCACATAAAGATAAAACATACCGTACATAAATTTTCTTTCCAGAGTACTAAGTTCGACTGCACTTTGTTTGGCATCGGTAAATACTGCAGGGTCCGAAAGGTCTGGAATCACCGAGCAGGAAACCCCCAAAAGGGATAAAAAGGATAGCAAAAGGTAAGGCATATACATTCTATCATGTGACCTTTTCCATTTTCTCAATGAAATAAAGAAGGGACATGGGCAATGTCGTTGATCAACCGATGGAGTTTCTCTAGAAGGATTGGATGATTTTTATACGCGAGGTTACTCTATCGTACGGCCACAAAAAATTATTCAGCGAAATTTCAGAAACAATTGGTCCACGGGACCGTATCGCTCTGGTCGGCTCCAATGGTTCAGGAAAGACCACCCTTCTGCGCATGCTTATGGGAGAGGTTCAACCGGATGACGGAACCATTGAGAAGCCCGACTACGCCACCGTTGGGTATTTGCCCCAGGACGGTGTGCACGCTTCCGGAGGGACGGTCCGTGAAGAAGCTGGAAAAGCCTTTTCCGGAGCTTCCGAACTGCAGTCCAAATTGGATGAAGCCGAAGCAAAGCTGGCCGAACTGGATCCCGAGGATGAGGAATTTTACGATCTGATTGACCTGATGGGAGGCTGGGAAACCCAGTTAGCCAGTTTTGAGCCGGAAAAAATGAACTCAAGAATCGAAAAGGTTCTCATGGGGATGGGCTTTTCCAAGGAAGATCTCGATCGCCCAGTGGATGAGTTTTCCGGTGGTTGGCAGATGCGCATAGCTTTGGGTAAGCTCCTTTTACAAGCACCATCCCTGCTCATTTTGGATGAACCGACCAACCACCTCGATGTGGTCTCACAAAACTGGTTGGAGCATTACCTCAAGGGCTACCAGGGATCCATTTTGGTGATCTCCCACGACCGTGCTTTTTTGGAGACTGTGACCGAGCGGACGATCGAGCTAAAACTCGGAAACCTGAACAGCTACCGGGGGAATTACACCTTTTACTTAAAGGAAAGCGAAGCTCGGCTGGAACGGCAAAGGAAGGCGTACAATAACCAAAAGAAGGAAATTCAGAAAGAGAAAGAATTTATTAACCGTTTTCGATCCAATGTGAAAAAAGCGGCCATGGTGCAGAGCCGAATCAAAGCCCTGGATAAGATGGAAATTGTCAAACCCGAGGCGGAGGAAAAAAAGATTTTCTTTCGTTTTCCTCCTTCTCCCGCTGCCAGCCAAAAAGTGGTGGAATTACAGGGTATGAAAAAAGCCTACGGAGATAATGTGGTATTTGACGGGCTGGATCTACGGATTGATAAGGGAGACCGGATTGCGGTGGTGGGAGTCAATGGAGCTGGTAAGTCTACCCTGGCCCGGGTTCTTGCCGGAGTGGAACCTTTTCAGGACGGCGAACGCGATATGGGGGTCAATACTGTGATTGGCTACTTTGCCCAGCATCAGGCAGAGGAACTTGATCCTGCCAACGAAGTACTGGCTGAAGTGGAACAGGTATGTGAGAATAATCCGGATGCGAATCCCCGTGCCGCTCTCGGAGCCTTACTTTTTAGCGGGAATGATGTCTTTAAAAAGACCTCCGTTCTTTCCGGAGGGGAACGCAACCGGGTGGCTCTGGCCAAGTTGTTGATGAAGCCCTGTAATTTCCTGATTATGGACGAACCGACCAACCACCTCGATATTCGGAGCAAGGAGGTTCTACAGGAAGCCTTGAATCTCTTTGAGGGAACCGCCCTAATTGTCAGTCACGACCGTTCTTTCCTCGATGGTGTGGTCACCAAGGTGCTGGAAATTTCCACTCGCAAGGCCCGTATGCTTACCTGCAATGTGACCGAGTATATGGAAAAACTGGAGGTGGATGAATTCTAGGAATTTTTAGATTACCGCAAAAATTTCAAAGCCAAAAATCCACCCACCAAAAGCAACCCAAAAACCAGGGCGAGCAGGTTAAAGTGCTTGTCGATTTTTTCCTTCATGGGTTCCCCAAATTTAGCCACCAATGCGGCCACTAAAAAGAAACGGGCCGACCGGCTCACCGCCGATGCTAAAATAAATGGGAGCAAGGCCATGCCCAGTACCCCGCTGGCAATGGTGAAGATTTTGTAGGGTATCGGAGAGAAACCCGCGAGAAAGACCAAAGGCCATCCCCATTCCGCATACCATTCCTGAATCCGGGCAAATTTTTCTTCGGTAAAGCCGGGAACATACTGAAAGAACCACGGGGATAAGCCCTCCCAGGCAAAGGCACCCATGGCATACCCCGCAAGACCTCCGAGCACCGATGCAACCGAACAGATCAGGGCAAAACGGAATGCTTTTCGGAGCCTCCCCAGGCAAAGGGGGATCAATAAAACATCGGGCGGAATCGGGAAAAAACTGGCTTCGGCAAAGGAGAGCAGTCCCAGCCAAAGGCCCGCCAGTTTTTTCTCCGCCAGGGAAAGGGTCCAATCATAAATGCGACGGAGCGGATTTTTACTTTTCTGTGTCATTGGATCGGTTGGGTTGGATAAGGGATTTAGCTGGGCAATTTCCCAAGGTAGGGGAGTTCGCGGTAGTGGCCGTCGAAATCCAAGCCGTAGCCCACCACAAATTCATTGGGTATGGAAAACCCAACCCAGTCTGCCTGGAAGTGGTTGGTTCTTCTCTCCGCTTTATCGAGGAATACGCAGGTTTTGATAGAATCTGGGTGGTGAGACTTAATTTCCTCGCATGCCCGTTGCAGGGTATTCCCCGTGTCCAGGATATCGTCCACCAGTAAGACATGCTTTCCACGAAGGTCTGATTTTAAACTGCCGGTGATCTGCGGAGCACTTTCGGGCGATGTGGAGGATCCATAGCTCGAAATCCTCATACAGTCCAACTGCGTGGGGATGCGCAGTTGGCGTAACAGATCGGCGGTAAAAATAATCGCACCGTCCAAAATGGAGACCAGGAGAATTTCCCTGCCTTGGTAAAACTGGTTAATTTGTTTGGCCAGGTTCGTTACGCGCTCCGCAATTCTTTCAGCCGAAAGAATTTCAACAGGTTGGGTGGATGGGTTCACAGGTTTTGTAAAAGTAGATCGATACTGGACTGGGCAGAGCTGGCATAGCCCCCACCAAATAAGTTAAAATGGTTCAATTCGTGATATAAGTTATAAAGCGTTTTTCGGATACGGAAACCAGGGTCGACTGGGTATTCCTTTTCATAGGCATCATAAAAAGCAGAGGAAAAGCCGCCAAACATGTAGGTAAAAGCGAGGTCTGCTTCTCGGTCTCCATAATAAGAAGCCGGATCAAAAAGAAAGGGGGTCCCATCGCGGTCATACCCGGCGTTTCCTCCCCATAGATCTCCATGGAGCAGGCTGGGGTGGGGGGTGTAGGTGGTAAAAAAGCTGTTAATTTGATCGAGCAGGGCCTGGGCTCCATTAAAAGTGCTCCCCTTGTTTTCAGCCAGTTTAAACTGATGAGCCAATCGGTGATCCCGATAGAAAGTAACCCAGTTTTGGGACGGTGGATTGGGTTGGGGGGTCGCTCCGATGCAGTTATCCATGCTCCATCCAAAATGCGGTTGCACCACCCGGTGCATTTGGGCAAGTAGGCTCCCCAAGGTGGCTTGTCCATTTGGTCCGGAGGATCCCTCCTCAATGTATTCGAGTACAAGGTAGGCCTGGGCCTGAGCCGCTCCGTGTGCGATCACCGTGGGTACTCGGATGGTGTTTGTATCTTTCATTTCCTGCAGTGCCCGTGCCTCTGCCTGAAAGAAGGTCAGAAATGAGAGTTGGTTCTTTTTGACAAAAAATTCACGACCATCCACGCCGCTGAGCTTGGATGCCTGATTGATACAACCCCCACCGATGCCCTCTTGAGTACGGGTGCAAAAGGCGATGCCCGTCGATTCGGAAATGGCACGGTCAACTTCGCTCATCGAGCCAGGAGGGTTAATTAAGCGGATTCTTTTTCGAGGTGATCGAGTAAGCGATCGCATCCATCATCGAGTAAATCGAGAACTTTCTCAAATCCCGAGGGTCCACCGTAATAAGGGTCTGGCACTTCACGGTCGGATGAACTGACAAAGTCACAAAAGGGCCGGACCTTACTTTTAAACGACGGGTCGGGCATCAGTTTATGGACTTCCGAAAAGTTGAAATCATCCATCGTCACAATCAAGTCTGCCTCAGAGTAGTCCTGATCCCTGATCATTCGGGCCGCTCCGGAAATGGTCAATCCACGGTCCTGGGCTGCCTGCCTCATCCGGGAATCGGGTGGATTTCCCTGGTGCGATCCAATGGTGCCGGCAGAATCACAGGTATATTTTGATGCGAGTCCCCGATTCTCAATGACTTTACGAAATGTGCATTCAGCCGCTGGTGAGCGGCAAATATTTCCCCAACATACAAACAAAATGTGCATGCTGATAAGATGTGCCAAGGATCGATCCTTTTGACAAGGAGTAACCCCCTTTGTTCTTCCCTGTACATGGCTTGACATTCCTGAGTCTCCCCATTGGATACAAAGGCATTGAATGACTCACTGGTAATTTTTGGATGTGGCTATATTGGCCTGGCTTTGGCTAAAGAGTGTGTGGATTTGGGGTGGTCGGTCACCGCCCTCACCCGTAATCCAAATAGTGCCCAAAAAGCAGAAGAATTGGGAGTCCGTCCCGTTGTGGGGAACCTGCAGGATAGCCAATGGT
>JAQCIX010000076.1 GCA_027593365.1 Verrucomicrobiota bacterium | reverse complement strand
TTATCGTTCATTCCCGCAATATAATTATGTCAATCAGGCCGTGAGCCAACTGGATTGCCCGGTCCTGCTCAACGGCGAGGTCAATACGGCCGAGTCTGCTTTGGCTTTGGTTAAGCAAACAGGGGCCGATGGAGTGATGATTGGCCGAAGTGCCATTCGCAATCCCTGGATATTCAAGCAAATCAGACAGCTTGCGACGGGTGCCCCTATGACTCACCCGACTTATCAGGATTTGTACCTCTACATTCAGAAACTCTACGAAGTTTTTTACAAGGCTGAGGTTCCTGAAATCAAGCAAGTCGCCCGCTTAAAGAAATTCCTTAATTTTATTGGTCTATCGGTGGATCAGGAGGGGCAGTTCCTTTACCATTCCAGAAGGGCAAAATCTCGACTCGACCTGGATCGGATTTGCCAGACATATTTAATTGAGGATGGCAAAGCGATGAAACCCATGGAACTCAGGCCCCATGAAGGCTTAATCGCCCGGCCCAGTTCAGAGACCCCGGCCTGCCTGGGCTAATTCTTATGTTTTACGCGCAAAGGCTTAGTTTTCTTGCATGGATCAAGGAGTGGGGTGGTCCTTGGCTGGCCTGTATCTTGACTTTTGGGCTTCTTTGGATGAGTCATGCCCCCCGCCAGACACCCGAGGCTGCCTACATCTTCCTTTTGCCAGTTCTGATTTGGTTTCACTTTCGTCCGGGCTATCGCAAGGTTCTTATCTGCTTACTCCTGAGCGGGTGGGCCTACCAAATCGCTATGGTCGGTTGGATGAGGCATGTTTCCTTCGGTGGTATGTGCACTGCCACCTTCCTGCTCTCCTGTTATCAGGCAATTTGGTTTCTCGTGGCCCGCATGCTCTACCCGTGGTTTTCCCGCGGTGGGCTCAAAGCAAGAGTCCTTGTTCTTGTGGCCCTGTCTTCGCTTTGGGTGGCGGTGGAGTGGGGGAGAACTCTCTTTACACTCGGGTTTCCCTGGTGCCCATTATCGGTCACTCAGTGGGAGAGGCCCGTTCTTTTACAGGCATCCTCCTACGCAGGTGGATGGGTTGTTTCCTTCTTTCTGGTCTTCTTTAACTTATGTGTGGGTTCATACCTGCATCACTTGTTGATTCGCAGACGCAAGGCAGAAGGCTTCCTTAATCGTTCGGTCTGCCCGGAACTTTATCTTGGTATCCTGATGCTATTCCTGATGGTTTATCCATTCTTCTCCAGATTTAACACGCCGGAAAATTTCCCCGAAAAAACGATCCGGGTTGGGGTTTGTCAGCCGTACTTACAGGATAAATGGGTCGAGGGCAGGGCAATTCAGCATAAGGAAACCCTTCGTAAGCAGACCCAATTTTTAGCTCATATAAAACCGGATGTCATCCTATGGCCTGAAGCATCCACCCCTTATCCAATCAATCTGGACAGGTTGTGGGTTGAGGAATTAGCCAAAGAAACCGGCATTCCTATTCTGGCTGGCTCGGTTATTCGCGAAGAGGAAGCAAGCTACAATACCATGACTTACATTGACCCTATCGATGGGATGCAACCGGAGTGGTATGCCAAGCAGGTGCTTGTGCCATTTGGCGAATACATCCCTTGGCCCTTTTCTCTTCTCCCGGGAATCAAAAAAATGGTAGGCCCGGTGGGCAGTTTCTCGGCGGGGGAACATCCCTTGTTGTTCGATATCCCTATCCGGGAAGGCAATCACACAAGCTTTGTCCGGGCCGGATTCTTAATATGCTATGAGGATATTTTTCCGGGCCTTGCCCGCAGAACCCAAGAACTGGATGCTGATTTGCTTGTCGTATCCACAAATGATGCCTGGTTTGCGGAAGAGGGGTGTGCCGAGCAACATGCGGCTCATTCCGTTATGAGAGCGGTGGAAAACCGCTTACCGGTGATCAGGTGTGGTAATGCAGGATGGTCCGGGTGGATTGATCAACAAGGACGGGTGCGAGATGTATTAAAGAATGAGCAGGGCAGTATCTACTTTGAGGGAGCGACTGTGCTTGAGGTTCAGGTGCCAATTCGTTCCTTTAGTTCCCGATATTCCATGGGAGACCAGTTTGCTTATCTATGCTTGGGTTTATTTTTGGCGATCCTTCTTTATTACCGTCTGGGTGTAAGAAAAAGACACTCCGTCGCCAAGGGTTCATAAAATCTGCTTATCCCTTTGGTTTACTAATAACTTTGCCTTGCCATTTATCGGGCAAATCTCATGAGTATTTCTTCGCAAACATTTTTCTAACTCAACAAATTCAAACAAATGTCTACTAAAATTGGTATTAATGGATTCGGCCGGATTGGTCGTTTGGTCTTTCGCGCACTTGTCGATCAGGGATTGCTTGGCAAGGACTTCGAGGTGGTCGCTATCAACGACCTTGTCCCTGCGGACAACCTCGCCTATCTTTTAAAATATGATTCGGTGCAGGGCCGTTTCAATGGCACGGTGGAAGCCCCCACAGATGACTCGCTTGTGGTCAATGGCAGCACAATTAAGTGCCTCGCCGTCCGCGAAGGTCCAGCCGCTCTCCCCTGGGGAGACCTTGGCGTGGATATCGTTATTGAATCCACCGGTCTTTTTGTGGATCGTGAAAAAGCAGCCGGCCACATCCAGGCAGGTGCCAAGAAGGTGATCATTTCGGCTCCTGCCAAGGGCGATGTCAAAACCATCGTTCTTGGGGTCAATGATGATGAGCTCTCCGCAGAGCACGATATTCTTTCCAATGCATCCTGCACCACCAACTGCCTGGCTCCGATCACCAAGGTTGTTTTGGAAAACTTCGGTATCAAGGAAGGCTTGATGACCACCGTGCATAGTTATACCGCTACCCAAAAACCAGTTGATGGCCCATCGGTCAAGGACTGGAAGGGCGGTCGTGGTGCAGCCATCAACATCATTCCATCCACCACAGGTGCCGCCAAAGCGGTTGGCTTAGTCCTTCCTGAAGTTCAGGGCAAGCTCACCGGTATGGCCTTCCGTGTGCCAACCCCCACTGTTTCTGTGGTCGACCTTACTGTTAAGACCGAGAAGTCCACCAGTTACGAAGAAATTTGTGCCAAGATGAAGGAAGCAGCCGAAGGCCCACTTAAGGGGATTTTGGAGTATACCGAGGACGAAGTGGTATCCGCCGACTTCATTCACTGCCCTGCATCCTCCATCTTTGATGCCGGCTCCGGAATCGGACTCAGCGACACCTTCTTTAAGTTGGTTTCCTGGTACGACAATGAGTGGGGTTACAGCAACCGCTGTGTCGACCTGCTCAAACGCGTAGCTGCCTTTGTCTAAGGCTTCCCGTACCTGTTTTCCTTTCCTTTGCGGGAGCCGTTTTGGCTCCCGCTTTTTATTCTCAACCGCTTCCTAAATTATGATCAAATCCATCGATGATCTTGAGTTGAAGGACAAACGCGTGTTTGTACGCGTCGACTTCAATGTTCCCCTGGATGCCGACGGCACCATTTCCGACGACACCCGTATCAATGCTGCCATCCCCACCATCCGCAAACTTTCCGAGTCCGGTGCCAGGGTTGTGCTTGCCAGTCACCTCGGTCGCCCCAAGGGCGAGAAAAACCCAGCGATGAGCCTTGCCCCTGTGGCACCCGCCCTCGCCGAGCGCATTGGTCTGCCGGTTTTGTTTTTGGAAGATTGCATTGGTCAGGACATCGAGGACATCGTTAATTCCATGACTTCCGGTCAGATTGCCCTGTTGGAAAACCTCCGCTTTTACAATGGCGAGACCGATAACGACCCCGCCTTTGCCCAGTCCCTTGCCAACCTGGCAGATGTCTATGTGAATGATGCCTTTGGCACAGCCCACCGTGCCCACGCTTCCACCCACGGGGTGGCAGAATTGGTCAGCGACCGGGCTGCTGGTTATCTCATTCAAAAAGAGCTCGAATTCCTCGGCGAAAAGACCGAATCTCCCGACCGCCCCTTCATCGTCATTCTCGGTGGAGCCAAAGTGAGCGATAAGATTACCGTGATCGACCGTTTGCTCGATAAGGCCGACACCATCATCATCGGTGGTGGTATGGCCTACACCTTTGCCTTGGCCAAGGGCCTTACTGTTGGGGATAGCCTGTGCGAGCCCGATAAAGTGGAGCTTGCCCGTAGTGCCATGAAGAAAGCCGAGGAAAAAGGGGTCAAATTTATGCTCCCTGTGGATTACCTTATTACCAATGCCCTGGATTTTGGAAATAAGACCCTTGGCGATACTCAGGTCGTGGAAGGAAATATCCCTGATGGCTGGGAAGGCGTCGACGCCGGCCCAAAAACCACCGCCCTTTATGCCGAAGAAGTTGCCAGGGCCAAAACCGTTCTCTGGAACGGCCCCATGGGTGTATTTGAAATCGAGGGGTCCAGTAAGGGCACTTTTGCCGTGGCCAAAGCCGTGGCCGAAGGAGATGCTCTCTCCATCATCGGTGGGGGAGACAGCGTCAAAGCGATCAAAAAGAGTGGCTACTCCGACCAGGTCTCCTTTATGAGCACCGGGGGTGGGGCATCGCTTGAATTCCTCGAAGGTAAGGAACTGCCCGGCGTGGCCGTGCTTGATCAATAATTTTCCACCTTTAAAGACCCGATTTTATTATGAGCCGAAAGTACTTAATTGCCGGAAACTGGAAAATGAACCTCACCCCGGATGATTCCGCTGCTCTGGTGGAGGAAATCAATGCCGTGGTTGGTACTCAAACCAGTGTCCAGGTCTGTGTCTGCCCTCCATTCACCTCTCTTCCTGTGGTTTCGGACAAGGTGGAACAAACAGAAGTCCACCTCGGTGCCCAAAATATGCATGCCGAACCATCCGGAGCCTACACCGGGGAGATCTCTGCGGAAATGCTCCGTTCCCTATATGTTTCCCATGTCATCCTTGGCCACAGCGAGCGCCGCCAGTACTGCGGGGAGACCAATGCCTCGATCAACCAAAAGATCCTCGCCGCCATCCAGGCGAATTTAAAGCCGATCTACTGCGTGGGGGAAACCCTCGGGGAACGCGAAGCCGGTAAAACCATGGAAATTGTCAGCACTCAGGTGCGGGAAGGGCTGGAAGGCTACCCCTCGTCTGCCCTCGATTTACTGGTTATCGCTTATGAACCCGTCTGGGCAATTGGTACAGGCAAGACTGCCACCGATGAGATGGCCCAGGAAGTCCATGCGGGTATCCGTCAGGTACTCACAGAAATGTTTGGCGAAGCCGACGCATCCTCCATCCGTATCCTTTACGGTGGGTCGATGAAGCCGGAAAATGCAGCCGGTCTGCTCGCCCAACCCGATGTCGACGGGGGCTTGATTGGCGGAGCTTCTCTCTCCGCCAAGCCATTCTGCGATATCGTGGAAGCGGCCATCGCCGCCGAGTAACCTTTCTTAGGTTTTCGGACTAACTAGCCCTGCAGATCGGTAAGTACCTGCTGGGCATGTTCGGCTGGTTTTACTTTGGCGTAGGTCTTTTCGATTTTCCCATCGGTACCAATCAGGAAGCTCATCCGGTGCACCCCATCGAAGGTGCGGCCCATAAATTTCTTTTCTCCCCACACTCCGAAAGCCTCTGCAATCGCATGGTCCTCATCCACTAACAGGGAAAAGGGCAGGCTGTGTTTATCGATAAATTTCCGGTGGGACTTTTCCCCATCCGGAGATATGCCAAAGACGAGGGTATTTAGTTTGGTAAATTGTTCGTGCTCATCGCGCAGGGCACAGGCCTCTGTGGTGCACCCAGGGGTGAGGTCGCGGGGGTAGAAGTAGAGTAGGTAACGCGTGCCCAGCAAGGTTTGGTTGGTATGGGTCTTGCCGTCCTGATCGGTGGTGGAAAACGCAGGGGCAGGACTGCCTGGTTGCAAGGGATTGGGCTTATTCATGGTGCTGGTAAAAAGCAGCAGTCTTGCCCACCTTGGCTATGCACAAAGAGGTGGTTTCCTGGGAAAATTCCTCGATTACTTTTTTCTGCAATTCCTTATCTGCGGGTAATCCGAGCTTAATCATCGCTTCTTTGCCCAGGATCTTGGAGCACTCCCGGATAAACTCATGGGTTAATCCACGTTTACCCACCTTTAAATCGATTGGGCGGGTCTTGAGAATGCCCCGGATCTCCCGCTTTTCTTTTCCGCTTAGTTCTACCATGGTATTTCTTTTCCGTCTTCTCCCCAAAATCCACCATTCTGGGCAGGGGTTAATTGGTCGGTTGCAGTAAGCACCTTGCTCACCGAATCCTGCACCTCATATTTTGCATCTTCACCACCCATCTCCGTTTTTACCCAACCCGGGCTCAGAGATACCACTTTGATTGCACTATTTGCGAGGTCGATCGCTGCCTGCTTGGTCAGCATATTCAGCCCTGCCTTGGAGCACTCATAAGCAATCGCTCCGCCCAGTTGGGTATTCCCCCGCAGTTCGATGGAGCCGAGCCGGCTGGACATATTGTAGATCCATGCATTTTCGGAACGTTTCAGGCAGGGCAGGGCATGGCGGAGCACAAGAAATGCACCCCGTAGATTGGTCTGCAATACCTGGGAGAAGGAATCTGCACTAACCACGTGCAAGTCCCGCCAATCGATGATGCCTGCGTTATTAAACAGGCGGTCGATGACGGCTCCCTCGTTGTTCAAGTTTTCAAAGCAATCAATGACCGACTGCTCATCATCCACATCAAGTTGTACAATCTGTAAATGTTCGTGGCTTTTTTTGAGTTCGGATAAGAAGTGGGCACTCTCCGGGTTTCGGCACCCGGCAATGACCCGGTCTCCCCGGGTGAGGAGTTGCCCGCACAATTCCAGACCGATTCCCCGACTTGCTCCGCTAATAAAGTAGTTGGTCATAAAGATAGAGAATCCCATACAACCGCAAAGAGCGGCTACAGGCAAGCGGATGTGCCCATAATCTTTTGGCTGAATACGAGCCTGTAGAGGGTATCCGAAACCTTGACAGAATAGAGCAATCCCACAATCATGCTGTGCATGATCCGCCTGCTCGTTACCACTCTTTCATTTTCTATCTTTAGCTTATCCTCCCTTTGGGCGGTTCCCCCGGTCATTAACTACGCCGGGCAGGTTCGGGTCGCAGGGCAACCGTTTTCCGGGACCGGTTATTTGAAGTTCGCATTCGTCAATGCTTCAGGTACCACCACTTATTGGAGTCACGATGGCACAAGCGTTGGTGGTTCCGAACCAACCGGCGAATTATCCGTTCAGGTGCGTGGGGGATTGTATTCCATCCTGCTGGGCAATACGGCTCTTTCCGGGATGGGTGCGATCGATCTCTCCTTGTTTCAGCAATATGATGATGTTCATATCCGGGTATGGTTCAACGATGGGGAGCGTGGATTTCAGCACCTCCGCCCCGACCGCCCTTTTGCTTCCGTCCCTTATGCCCTCAGTGCAGGCACCGCCGGGTCTGCGGGAATTGCCCCGGGATCAGTTACCCTCAACATGCTAGGTAGCGATGTTCAGGCCAGCCTGAGTGGCACCATCGACCGTTCCCGTTTATCTGCTGATGTATTGGCGGATTTAAACAAGACCGTTGTGATTACCCGCGAGATGTTGCCCGAGGATGTACAGAGTGATCTCAACCGCACCATTACTCTTAGCGACCTTGCCCCGGAAGTGGTGGCCGATTTAAACGACAGTGTGGGTCCGGGCACCATCACCACGACTCAACTGAACGAGCAAATTCTCAAATATTTACGCCCCGAAGTGGTGCGTTCTCCGGCACTCCCACAAAACCGGGAGCGGGTCTACACGGGTCAGTCTGTCACCCTTTCGGCCGATGCCGAAGGAAAGTACCTCACTTACCAATGGTTGCGCGATGGGCAGGACATTCCCGGGGCAACCAACAAGGAATTTACTATTACCGATGCCAATGCCAGCCTCCACAATGGCAACTACAGTGTGCGCATCAGCAATGATTTTGGCCATGTGTCCACCACCAGTGTGCAAATCGATGTCAATGATACCCAGCTTATCCATGAAGTGGACCTCAATGCCAGCGTCGCCCTGGAAATGATCTGGGTGGAGCCGGGCACTTTTACCATGGGTAGTCCGACTACGGAAGCGGGTAGGTTAACCAATGAGACCCAGCATGAGGTCACGCTGAC
>JAQCIX010000075.1 GCA_027593365.1 Verrucomicrobiota bacterium | reverse complement strand
AGGAAAGAAGAAAAAAACAAAAAGGTTTACAGATTCGTATCAACAAAGGGCTCAACTACCACGAATCACCTGAACCTTTAAAGATTCACTCTTTTTGATTTTCAGCCTGTCTTTGTAGTCTGTTGCATTTTTAAAGTCATACATGGCCTGGGCACCATCCATACTACGATGAATAAGAGATGATCCTTGGACAGGGAAAATCACTCCATACCTGACATACCAAATGAGTTGTGCAGTGCGGGTGCTCGATGGCTGGATCTTTATCTTGTGATCGCCAAAAGGAGAACCATTGAACTCAGCGTATTTGATCGGATTGTACTCTACCTTACCTTTGCTCTTTTCTTTGAGCTTGTTTTGTATATCGGCCCATTTCTCATCGAAGGGAAACTTAATTCTTTTTTCCTGTAGAGGGTCCACATAGAGAGCACCATCCCCACTTGCTTCTTTAATCTGCTCCATCGTCGCATTTTTGGCATCCGAAACTACGGATGGTGAACGAAACGCGACTCTTAGTGTTGTAGGAAACTCAGTCGACTTTGGCTCCTTGGCTTCCCCCCAAAAAGCCAACCCTGAGCCTGACATTTCAAAAGAATACTCAAATGTTCCTTCATTATTCCATGTTCCTTTGATTGAAGTAATTCTTCTGTCGTTTGAAGCGGGAGGAGAATTTTCTAGAGAAGTTACTTTACGACTGCCCCAACTGCCTCGCTCATCTTTAAAAGTGCCCTCGAAATCGACCGTAAAAGGTCTCGACTGCACCCGTTGCCCGTCTTTCAACAACCAAATATGCATGGTGGTTCCATTGGAATGAATCCCAGCCTCGAAGGCCACACTTTCAATGTAGGTATTGTAATCCCTCCATTTACCCGATCCATATCGTTCAAGTTTTTTCTCGTTTGCTCCGAGAATCGTGGGCACCAAGGATTTCTTAAGTTTTTGAAGTGCTTTTCCCAGAGCAACCGATTGGGCATCTAATTTCGACCAAGGAATTTTGGTTGGGCGTCCACGAAAATTCACTTCCACTCCACTATCATCCGCAGAGAGAAAGGATGCCTCCAATGGATTCCCATCCGAACTGGTCCAGGTGTGCTTTTTATCCAAATCTGCCTCCACTACTTTTGCAGGAGCAACTTTTACAGGCTTTACCGGTGCTTTGGGGGCCGATGATTTTGGCGGGGCAGGACGATGTTTCTTGGCCACGGCTTGCAGGACTTTGGCCAACCCCTGTGATTCAGCTGAAAATTTATTCAACGGGAGAGTGTATTCATTGGTACCTCCATTCATAGATACAGTAAGTTGATCCCCTACCAGTGAGATAAACTTAGCTTGCATAGGTCGACCATCCGCACTGGTCCAATCATGTTCAATATCCAAGGCTTCAGGCCCAAGAGTGTCGGTGGGGATAGCGGCTACTATTGCATCAAATGGAGAAGAAGCCGATGAGGGTGAAACGGCAGGTGCGGGAGCACCCAGTTGTTTGGCCAATGCCTGAGATTGGGGTGCTAGAGTATTGAGGGGCAAAGGAAAGACCTGACCGTTCCATTTAATCGTCACTGTCTGAGCCTCTTGGTCCAGTGAAATAAAGGATGCCTGCAAAGTTCTTCCCTGAATATCAGTCCATGGGTGAAGGGTTGCATCTTGGCCGAAAATAAATGAGGTGGGCCAAAGAAGAATGAGAGCAGTAAGATAGGGCTTTATCATGATTACTATGGTTTTGGTTCTTCGTTTTCGTGTTCCCATGACAAGATCACGGGTATCTTTTTTTGTTCCCAAGGATTAAAAACGTCAAAAATTTTCCCCGGATTTAAAATATTATTGGGGTCCAGTGCCTGTTTTACCGCAAGCATTGCGGACCACTCAGCCTGGTTAAATTGCTCCCTCACGAAAGGCGTTTTGGCCAACCCCACCCCATGCTCACCACTGATCGCACCCCCTAGTTCAATCACTCGACTCATCAGTTCCTTGAGAGCAGCCACTGCCCGAGTGGTTTCCTCAGCATTCTCTTCATCGTACATCAAATTCACATGCAGATTGCCGTCTCCACAGTGCCCGAACACTCCGATTTTAATCCCAAATTTTTCCCGTAACCCATCAACGCACTGCACCAGCTCAACCTGTTTGTCGAGGGGAACAACCACATCCTCATTCAGCTTGGTCGAGGCCAGCTTTTTCATCGAGGACGAACCCTGCCGGCGTACATCCCAAATTTTTTCCGCTTCATCTGCAGTGCTTGCCGAGCGGAAAGCAAGGGCCCTACTTTTCATCCATTTAGTTAAGTCGATGGAGTGTTCTTCGACCTCCCGTTCTGATCCATCCAGTTCGATCAAGAGCATCGGTTTGGGATCAACTCCCGGAAATACTTCGGTGCCGACATATTTTTGCAGGCAGTCTATGGTCCACTGATCAAGGTACTCAAGGATGGACGGACGCAGTCCCAACTTGCGAAGTTCATTCGGTGAGGAAAGAGCCACTTCATCCGATTCAAATACTCCAAGAAAGGTTCGAGTGAACATAGGCAGATCGATCAAGCGAAGGGTTGCCTGCGTCACCACTCCCAGTGTTCCCTCACTGCCTACCCAAAGGTCACGCAGGTTGTATCCGGTGGCAAACTTGCGGGTCGCACGACCCCACCTTACTTTTTCCCCGTTTGCAAGGTACCCCTCAAGGGCGAGCACATAATCACGAGTCACTCCGTATTTCACACAGCGCAGCCCTCCGGCATTACAGGCAATATTACCACCAATGGTGCAGAATTTTTTGGAGGATGGATCCGGTGGATAAAATAGACCGTCTTTGGCAGCCTCTGCCTGTAGATCGGCAATCACCACCCCCGGCCCACAGCGGGCCACCTGATTTTTTTGATCCACTGTCAGGTTATTCAGCCCAGACAAATCAAGCACCCACCCCCCCTGTATTGGGGTCGCTCCACCCGTAAGCGAGGAACCTGCCCCTCGGGTGGTTACGGGAATGCTGTACTCATTCGCTATTTTCAACGCCATGCCCACTTGGCTGTCCTCTTTTACGCGGATGACCGCATCGGGCAGGCAACTTATTTTCAGCCCATCGTAGGAGTGATCTTCTCGTTGCTCGAATGAAGTTTCCACACAATCACCCAATTGCTCATGTAGTTGCTCCAGGGCAGCCTGCGGATTGGATGGGTCAGTCATGTATGTAACAAGCTATAAGAGGATGGCTGATTCATCCACGCAAAAAGCGAAACCAACAATCATCTCACTTTCGTACATTCAAACAAGCAATCACACCCGCCCCAGCAATCAATTGAAACATGTGGTATAGGGTGAGGGGCAAAACCAACCATACCCACCCCTCCAAACCCTGCGTTCCCATTGTTGCGAAAATCAGCGGAATCCCCGTGGCCAATGATTTTTGGGAAACCACAAAATAGGTGCTTTTCCTATCGGGCAAATCGAGCCCCCCAACCTTTCCACAGGCCCAACCCAAAAAGGAAAGAATAAGCCAACAACCAAGAGTCCATCCGGCCAACATAACCCACTCAATCATAGGCAGATCAAGCAAAGATAGAGCACTCCCTGAGGCAAAAGCCAGGTAGGACAGAAAAAGAATACATGCCTGAGGCACCTTAGATTCCCAAGTCCTTGGTGTTTCGCCAAGCAAAGGTATTTTTCTCGAATACCATCCAAGAATTGCGGGAAGCAAAATCAATAGAGCAAGCCTGGGGTAAACTTCTGCAGCTACTTTGCTAAATGGAATGCCTCCATATCCCACACCAAAAATCCATAAGGTGCTAAGCAAGGGGAAAAGAATAGGAGCGATAAGATTCGAGAGAAACGAGTGCCCCAGAGCAAACTCAGCATTTCCACCCGCGTCACGGGCATAAACCACACAACTCGAAACTGTGGTGGGTAAAATGAGAACAATCAGAAATCCTATCGCAAAAAAGGAAGACGGACCGATCAAGGTAAGGATCATTGCGATGAACCAGGGAACCCCAAAGATAAAGCTTTGCACGATCAGGGTTACCTTCGATGTTTTGCATACCTTCCATAAATCCCTTAAGCAAAGATTTCTTCCGATGAACAGGAAGATGATAAAAGTTGAAATCGAAGCAAAGAGATCGGACTTCGCCCATCCGCTTTTCATAAACGGATCTGGATAGAGTATTCCACCAATCGCTGTTAAAAGAAGTAAAAGTGCGAACCCCAATCCTTTGGGAAATCCTCGCTTGCTTGCCAACCTATCCATGTTAATCAAATTAAACACTAGGCAAATGTTTGTCTTTTATCCACCCGTTAATCCACGATGCCTACATCTCCCTCCTCCATTCGTCTGCTTACCGTTGATGCCGCAGGTACCCTCGTGCGCCCCTGGCCCTCGGTAGGGGCCGTCTATGGTCGGACTGCCCGGGAGCATGGCATCGAGGCATCCGACGAAGAAGTAAACGCACATTTCTACCAAACTTTCGGCAAGCTCCAGACCTGTAAGAAAACCAACAGTGGGGAGGAGTCGGAATTTTGGCGTCAGGTGGTCACCGAGACCTTCCGCCCTTTTGCCGGCGATCAAAACCTTGATCCCTTGTTCGAGGAACTATGGGACTTGTTTGCCAAGGGAGACTGCTGGAAACTCGCCGAACATGCCCAATCCACCCTCACCATCCTAAGGGAACGGGGCTACCAACTGGCCGTTCTTTCCAACAATGATTCCCGTCTGCGCAGTGTGCTTGCGGACCTCGCAATCGACCAGTCCTTCGATCACCTCTTTATTTCCAGCGAGATGGGATGCGAAAAACCGGAACCGGAAATCTTTCGCAAAGTCGAGGTAGCAATGGGCCGCCAACCCGCTGAAATTCTGCATCTGGGAGACAGTCACTCACGCGACTTCCTCGGAGCCCGCAATGCGGGCTGGGATGCCCTCCTTTTTGGTGAGCCTAAACTGGAGGAGCTGCAGATCACCTGCTTTTCAGAACTGCTCGATCATCTGCCATGACCGAACTTCCCTGCCAAATCCCTCCTGAACGCCTTGAGGTTCTCCGGGCTGACCCACTTATTATAAGAGCCGTTCCGGATGGCTGGGTCGCTTACCTCGATTTTAGCGAGAGTTTTGAGCCAAGGGCTGATGATACCGCAGCTGGTATCTCCCGCCTAACCGAAACTCACGAACCAAGACCTTCCCTGTCTATGGATGGATGGGTTGGCTTTTTCGGATATGAATTTCTAGCGGCTCATTTCGGAATGCAGTTACGGGCGGTGCGTGACCTCGAGGTCCCAGATGGCTGGTTTGGACGACCATCCACCCTGATTCATTCCAGCAACTCCTCCACACGGGTAGAATCGTCTGATCCCGAAAGGGAATCAGAAGTTCACAACCTACTTAGCTCCTCGCCCGACCCAGCCCTACCCTCCTTTCTAGCAACCAAACGAAAATGTAACCTCGACTTCCCCCAGTATGGGAAACTTTTTCACCAGGCACGCGAGGCCATCCTGGACGGCGAGACTTACCAGATCAAAATTTCTCAACGCTTCGAAGCGGAGGCACAGATCGACCCTCTGCTTGCCTTTGCCAAACTCACACGCACCAACCCCGCACCCGAAGCCTTTCTTCTTCAAACTCCTGAGTTTGCTATTGTTAGTTGCTCGCCGGAAGTGGTCATCGAAAAAAACGAAGATGAAATCATCACCCGTCCGATTGGGGGCACCTATGCCCGCGAACCCTCCTCCTCCGACCGGTCGGTGATCGAACGCTTTCTTAGCGATGCCAAGGAGGTATCCGAGCACAATATGCTGGTCGACTTGGAACGCAACGATCTGTCCTCCCTCTGCCTACCTGGTACCGTCCGGTTGGAAAGATTCCGCGAGGTCGAGACCTACTCGCATCTCCACCATCTCGTCTCCACTATTCGGGGAAAACTTAGGCCCGGTGCCGATCTCTCCCAGATTCTGCGAGGGATGCTTCCCGGAGGGAGTATTACCGGCTGTCCCAAGGCACGCACCATGGAGTGGATCGATCGGCTTGAGCCCTGCTTCCGTGGCCCATATACCGGCAGCTTTGGCACGATCGAGAATGGAGGAAACATCCACCTAAACTTGATCATTCGTTCCATGCTGGTACTGGGTAATCAATGCTACACCCAGGCAGGTGGCGGTATCGTGGTCAATTCCACTCCGGAATATGAATACCGGGAAAACCAGATCAAGGCCCAGGCCCTGCTCGATCTATTGCAATGATCGTACTGATCGATCATCAGGACTCCTTTACCCGAAACCTCGAGCACCTGCTCGCAGGATTTGACGAGGTTGTGGTGACGGACCGCAAATCGGTCGACCCCCAACTTACCCAGTCCGCCGACATGCTCGTGCTCTCTCCCGGCCCCGGCAAACCGTCCGACTATCCCGAGACCCAGTCGCTCTACCTTACCTGGCGAGGAAAGAAACCCATTCTTGGAATCTGCCTGGGCTTTCAATTGATGCTCGAATCGGAAGGTGCCCGTATTATTCGTCAGGCTCGCGTGCTTCATGGAGTGGAAACCGACATCGCCACCGATCCATCCAGCATGACCTACCGAGGGATGGGGGAGGTTCTCCGGGTCGCCCGCTACCACTCTTTACAAATTGATCCTACCAGCCTGCACTCTTTACCCGCTAGCATTCGCCTGACGGGTCAGGACCCCATGGGCGATATTCCGCTTAGTTTTGAAGACCCACAACGTAAACTCTTTGGCTTGCAGTATCATCCGGAATCTTTTTTAACAACTTCAGGTAAACAGCTGATCGAGAACATTCGTCATGCAAGCTTGGACGACAACGGGGCAACCCGAATCCCATCCTGATCCCTGGGGACGCCCCGGGGCCTTCACCACTTTTCGCGTATTCCCAAACCGTAAGGTTCCTTTTCTTAGCCATCACCTCGACCGCCTTGTCGACTCCGCCCGCCGCCTTCACCTGCCTTGGCTTCCGGATACATCTCTAATTCATGATCACGCCCATAGCTATATTGACGGACTGGGAGATGGATTTTCAGGGCTTATCCGAATTTGCCTATTTGAAGACCTCATCGGTCTGAGCGATCGCCCGGCTGCTTCTGATGGCAAACCGGTGGAGGGCTGGCTTCTCCACTACCGCCGACCCGAACCCCTGGCCAAGTCTACCGCCGAAAAAGACCTATACGGATCCCTCTCGGAACTGGATGTGGAAAAGGAAGACTGGATCATCATCGACCCCAAAGACAACGATCTACGCGAAACAGCTACCTCCAACCTCATCTTCGCCTCGGGCAAGAACCTGCTCATTCCAGAAAAATTTATTTTGCAGGGGATCGTCCTTCGACAACTCCTCCCCCTACTCCAATCGGAATTTTCCATCACCCGCGGATCCCCCAAAGATAGCGACCTTTCTGACTTTAGTGAAATCCTGCTTTGTGGTACTGGTCGTGGAGTCGCCCAGCTAACCGCTATGTCTGAGTTAGGTTGGTACTCTCAAGGGGAAGATTCATTCAATCAAGTTCGCCAAATCTACGATTCTTTGATTGAAGAGGCTTGTGCCTGATTATCAATTCAACGGGCGGGATGTCCGCCTCCGCTACCCTGCGGTCATGGGAATCCTCAACCTCACCCCGGATTCTTTTTCTGATGGTGGCCAGTTTCTTGCCCCGGTAGATGCCCTCGCCCATGCCCACCGCATGGTTGAGGAAGGGGCACAAATTATCGACCTCGGCGGGGAAAGCACCCGCCCGGGCAGTGATCCAGTCAGCGAACAGGAGGAATTGGCCCGTGTGCTTCCTGTCATTGAACTCTTAGCGAAAGAAGAGTTTATACTTTCCCTCGATACCACCAAGCCCGCGGTCGCCCTCGCCGGTCTGCAGGCTGGGGTGTCTATCCTCAATGATGTATCCGGTGGAAACCCAGAGATGCTCAGGCATGCCTCCCGCTTTCAGGCAGGCTATGTATTAATGCATGCCCAGGGCTCCCCCAAAGATATGCAGGATGCCCCCACCTACGAAGATGTGGTCGAAGAGGTGCGTGCTTTTTTTGACCAAAAACTAGAGGCCCTTGAAGAGCTCGAGCTCCCTAGGCTGTGGATTGATCCGGGCATCGGGTTTGGTAAATCCCTCGAGCACAACCTCGCTCTGATGCGGGAACTGGATGAATTCATCGCCCCCCGCTGGGGCATCGCTGTTGCAGCTTCCCG
>JAQCIX010000074.1 GCA_027593365.1 Verrucomicrobiota bacterium | reverse complement strand
ACGTTGATCCACATAGCCGAGATACCACTCGTCATTTTCCTGATCAAACTCTGGATAACCAATAAGTTCCATGAGCTGAAAAGTACGGGGATCAAAATTATCCACCTCAACTTCATAAATCAAAGATGGTTGGTCATTCAGTTTACTTGATGGATCATTGGGTTGATTGATTTCTAGCATCACCCGGTAGGGCATGGAGGAATTTTGGTCCCGGGGTAGGATGTAGTCGGATGGGTCGAAAGACCCATTAGCTGTGGCCTCTGAAATCGCATCGATCGATTCGCCAAGAGATAACTGTTTTTCCTCTGCCTCTCGTTTTGCTTTTTCCCAGCCCTTGACCTTGAAGGCCCAGTAGGGGAGTTGTTTCTGAGTGTCGTTCAGGTCAGATGAGTAGAGAGTTTTAATATGATAAAGGGACTGGTTCTCCAGCCATATGGCCAAATGTGGAGGATTTTGAGGGTCGTAGCTTGGACCGGTTCGGACATCCAAAAGTAATTTGTAACCAGGGTCTGGAGTGTACTGATAGGTGAGGCCCTTTTCATCCAGCTCAAACATATCCAAAGCGGGTCCAAGATTACCACTTAATCCAAGAACAGCCTTGATGGGAGGAGGCTGGTAGTAAAAGAGTGCAGTGATTAAAGCAACAGCAAGACCGACTGCTATTGCGGTGCTATGCTTAAAATATTTTTTGAGGGGAACAATATTGTTAAGGATGTGCCCTGTGACTACTCCAATAAAAACGAAACCAGATAGAGCGTGTAGTCCAATAATTTCGATGGAGAAAGGCTGAGAAAAGGCATAAATACCCGACAATGCCATGACCAAAAAGAGTAGGGCATTGAAGAGAGATATGATCCGCCTTCTTTTCAAACTCTCTTAGGACTTGGAGGGTACAATGGCTCCATGTTTGCGTAACAGAGATTGAATATCGGGCAGGGGGACTTCATTAGGGGTAACGGAAGACTCTGCTGCGAGCACTGCAGTACAAGCTGCTGCCTGCCCCATTCCCATGCAGGATGCCTGTACACGTGCTGCAGAATTGGCATAGCGATCACTCGATAGGCAACGACCCGCAACCATTAAATTCTTCGAGCCCTTCGGAATCAGCGAGCCTCTTGGAATTGTCGGAACCACACCTCTCTTAAGATGTTTGGGTACCACACCATCCTTGGTGTGCAAGTCGATTGGGTAAAAGGAATAACACAGGGCATCATCAAATATTCTGCCGTGCTGGTAGTCATGGACGGTAAGGGTCGTCTCCCCTTTGATACGAAAAGTCTCACGGGTTGCGGTCTCGTTCATCATTCTGTCAATGCTGGCATTCTTTCCACCGGGGATAGTCTTGAGAAACTTGAGCATTCTTAGAACTGATTTTCTACCTGCCAAGTTGGTTTGGGTTTGGGTGCCCGCATCCGTGGAATCGGCACCAAAGATATGATTTACATTTCCTCGGGTGCTGCGGATTGGTTGCATCACATTACCGCTCCAGGTATCTCCTTTCTGTAAGCGACCTTCCTTGATGGCCTCATTATACATTTGCTGAATTTGCGTGGCGTTTTTGTTGACTACTGCCATATCCAGTCCCTTGTAAATTACTACCTGCGTGCCAGGCTGTCGCTCGTCTCCAAGCAACCGCTCAAATCCTAGCATCCCAACCACGGTTGCATTTCCAGTGCAGTCTATAATCTGTTTGCAACGCAATGAATAGCTGACTCCCTGCCCTCGAACATCGACCATCCAGCCCTCGGGAACTTGGCTAACCTTTTCTGGGAATTGATAGTAAGCGAGGGATACGCCTGCATCCAAGCAGGCTTCTTCCGCAAGCAGGGAATACAACTGACCATTTAAATCAACATGATAGGGCACATGGGATCGGTGATTTTTCGTGAAATCCTGAAGCTTGCGACCATCCATTTCCACAGATTTTTCGACCAGTTCCCAACCAATTCCGGAAATGACTTGCTTGCCCCAAGCGTGAAAAAGTCCAGGGAAGCAGACACCACCGGTAGTCGTGGTTCCACCCAATTGCGAATTTCTTTCAAGCAGAACAGTCTTGGCTCCCAGACGACCGGCTTGGATAGCTGCAACATGTCCGGCGGACCCACCACCGACAACAAGAATATCGACATCAAGAATCGAAGTATCTTTGTTTACTGCAGGAGGGTTCTTGGCATTTGCCTTACAGACCAGACCCGAGGATGCAAGGATCGCTGTTCCAGCAACTTTAGATTTAATAAAGTTTCTTCGATTCATAATTTGATAAATTTAATTCAAAGTTTGGAGCTCTTGACCATTCTCCCAAAGCCTAAACCTTGGATTTAATAATGAGAGCATGAAAGTTTTTAAACTTCATAAGTGTGGTTTTATGAATTCCAAGTAGTTCATGCTAAAAATTCAGTAAGAATGGTGTAATGGCTGATAACAAGATGAAATCAGATGAAATTATAAATTATTTTTTGGCAGAAAAAAGGCGTTGGTAAGCCGTGCTGGTATGAAATTCTATTTCACCGTCTACCTCCTTGCAAAAGCGAGCGACTAGATTCAATTCTTCGGCTTTTTTCATGCCCTCCTGCAGTCCCATGACCATCAATGCGGTTGCCCAGGCATCAGCATCCCTGGCTGTGGGGGCAAACGCATTGACTGCGATTACATGATGCTCAATGGGAAGTCCTGTTTTGGGGTTGAGTAGATGAGAAGCATTTCTTGGCGACTTAGGATTTGTTTTTTTTAGTCGGTAAGTACCGGAGGTGGCTACTGCATAATCGCGAAGAGCTATCGATACGAATCGGCCCCGACCATATTCTCCGCTCTCTAAACCGACGGTCCACCCATTATTCCCTTTCTTTCCTCGTCCATGGGCCCTGATTTCTCCTCCAATTTCAACCAGATAATTTTTGAAATTCCAGCGGTTGAGAAGCTGACAGACCTGATCTATGATTTCTCCTTTGGCTGAACCGGAAAGGTCTAGCCGCATGCCAGCGATTCTTTTTTGGATCCTGTTTTTAGGCAACACTTCCAACTTATCCATTCCTGTAAGTTTTCTAGCTGCTGCAATTTTATCATCTTTGGGAATGGTGGAGCGTGTGCCACTAGTTGGCCCGAAGCCCCAAAGGTTGACCAATGGTGCGATGGTAGGATCAAAGGCACCGCCGGTTTCACGATTCATCCATTTGGCATGTTTGATGAGTTCGTGGAGTCTTGGATGTATGGATCTAGGGTTGGTGTCCTGTGCATGATTAAGTTCACTAAGTTCAGAGTCGGGTCGCCAATGTGAGAATATTTTTTCGGCCTTCTCTATATTTTGTACGATCTCATTTCTAAGATCCACATGATCAAATTCTTTACAGCTAACAACTTTTACGGACCAGGTGGTGCCTAATGCACTGCCCGAAAGCTCAGTAAGCGAAAAAAGTTTCTTTTTGTTTTCTAGGCCACAACCGATTGCCAAAAAGCTTAGGAGAGATGTCAAAAAGCAGGTAAAGTGTGACTGGACTAGTCTGCGGGAATTAATAATGCCGCTCCTTTGGTGCAGGTAGGTATTGAACAAAGTCACCATCCTTTTTTTGCATCTCTTCAACCATTCTGACCCGCAGTTTTTTGAGCAAGTCATGATGTTGGGAATTCACGGCCAAGTTGTTCAACTCCTCGGGGTCTTCGTTTAAATCGTAGAGTTCTTCAATGATACCATCCTTGAAGTGGCGGATATATTTGTATTGGTCCAGACGCATCATCATCCATGCATATAAATCTCTCCTTCTAAAAATATCATAATTCTTATTTTTAAGATGCTCTGTGATCCGCTCTCCGTATTCGTAAGTTGTATTGATCATGAGCATGGGATCTTTGAGCGAGGCTGTAGGGTTATTTAGAAGAATGGAAAGATCCCGACCATGCATTTCCCAAGCTGGCTTGATTCCGGTCAGGGAATGGATGGTTCGTGTAATATCAACCCCATTGACCGGCTCCGTGCAGATTGTGTTTTCCGGTATTTTTCCGGGAGCCGAAAAAATTAGAGGGGCGAGAAGATTAGCATCATAAGGAGCCCATTTTTCCTGCATGCCATGCTCTCCCCAGGCAAAGCCCTGGTCTGAGGTAAAGATGACCACGGTGTTTTTCAACTGGTCGGTTTCTTTTAGAGCGTTGAGTATGGAACCGACTCCGTCATCAAGAGATCGTACCGCCCGATGATATTTTTTAACAATCTTGTCGTAGCCAATAGGGTTTCCATTTTCATCTTTCTTCCATCGGGTAAGGTTTTTGAGGTGATCAGGCTTAGTGGGGCGTGGGCCAAAGATATCCAATGGTACACGGGCATCGGGTGCATCCGTATAATCGTTGAGGTGACGGTCGGCGGGGCTGTAAGGTCCGTGTACCCCAGGGTAACAGAGCCAAAGGAACCACGGCTTGGAGCTAGAAGTTTGTTTTCGCACATACTCCTCGGCGATTTCGGTGAACCGGTCGTTGCTGTATCCTCCCAAAGGTTCTCTTGTTCCACCATTGGTTCGAACTAAGGTGCCGTGATAATAAGCATTGGAGTTTCTTATTCCGTTGGCAGTGCCCCGGTCCCAGACGACCGAATAATCCCAGTCTCTCCCATGCCCCACATCTTCACCGAGGTGCCACTTACCAATACAGGCGGTTTCATACCCGTTTTCTTTTAAAACTGAAGGGAAGAAGGGGACTTTTTTAGGATCGTAAGTCGCCATTGGATACTTGGTAATCTTAATGGAATCGAGGCTATGTTGCAGCAAGCCTGTAAGGGCGGAAGCACGGGAAGGTTGGCACCAAGTGCCAGTGTAGCACTGGGTGAAGCGTAAGCCTGATTTTGCCAGTCGGTCGATATGAGGAGTGCTTACCCAGGGGTGAGCACTCCCATAGGCTGATACGGAACGAACCGATTGATCATCGGTGAAAATATAGAGAATGTTTGGCTGTTCGTCGCTAGCCGAGATAGATGCACATATAAAGAAGAAAGAAAAGAGAGTGAGGAGCATTGAGGCTACTGGGATAAGGAGTCGGTTTGTCGACTCCGACCCGCATCAAGGATGGACTGTAGTTCGGCATTCAGCTTTTCAACAAGGTCGGGATTGGACTTAGCCAAATTCTTGGATTCTCTAGGATCTTCTTCTAAATTAATTAAGGTGAGCTGTTCTACATTTGTATTGGCGAGGGTTTCTTCGACTTTTACATTTCTGGCCATTTTTTTAGCGTGGCGCAGAAGTTTCCAGTTTCCTTTGCGGAAGCCAAAATTACCCCTTCCACCATTGTCCTGTTGAATCAGGTGTTCACGCCCCTTAGCTCCATTCTTGCCGAGGAGGGCACTCATAATGTTTTGGCTGTCCACAAATGCTTCTTCAGGGATGGAAACGCCAGCCTGAGAGACAAGACTTGTGGCTAGGTCGATGGTGCATACGATTTCATCGGATACTCCTGGCTTAATTTTTCCCGGCCACCAAGTAATAAACGGTGTGCGGGTGCCACCTTCGAAGATGCTGTATTTGCCACCTTTGTAGGGTCCGGCGGATTTGTGATCCCCCATATATTCCAAGGCACCGTCTTTGTAACCATCATCCCCAACGGGCCCATTGTCCGAGCAGAAGATAACCATGGTATTCTCATCCAGGTTTTGTTCTTTAAGAATACGAACGAGTTCACCCACGCACCAGTCGAGCTGTACGATGGCATCTCCCCGGTAGCTCAGGGCTGACTTTCCCTGAAAGCGTTCATGAGGAATGCGAGGGACATGAAGGTCATGGGAGGCAAAAAAGAGGAAGAAGGGTGAATCTTTATTTTCTTTGATCCATTCCTCCGATTTCTCTACCCACTTATCGGCGAGGTCTTCATCGCGAAAACGGGCAGCATGACCGCCGGTGTAGAACCCAATTCGGCTAATACCATTATGGATGGTTCCGTTATGGCCGTGAGACCAATCCATTTTGAGGGTATCCCGATGGCTGATGCCAGTGGGGTGTTCTGGGGTTGGCTTTTTGTGACCTACCCAAAGTGGATCTTTAGGGTCGAGGTTGAGTACGCGATCATTTTCAACATAGACCTGGGGCACACGATCATTGGTGGTGGGGAGGAGGAAATTATAATCAAACCCAATCTCCCTTGGACCTGGTTTGAGCTGGCCATTCCAGTCTGGACCTTTGCCAGGAGCTCCAAGCCCAAGGTGCCACTTGCCAATCACCGCTGTTTTATAACCTGCTTTTTTAAGCAGATCTCCTATTGTAGTTTCGCCAGGTTGGATAATCGATGGCCCGTTGGGTGGGGCGATTCCGGTACCTTCTCTACGAAAGGCATAGTTGCCTGTTAAGAAGGAGTAGCGTGTGGGTGTGCAGGTGGAAGCCGAACAATATCCGCTGGTGAAGCGCAGGCCTTCCTTGGCCAATTGGTCAATATGGGGAGTTTTTAAATTCTTGGGTTTGGCTCCGTAACACCCCACATCCCCATACCCGAGATCGTCTGCCATAATGACGACTATATTGGGCGTGTCTGCGTGCAAAAGGGCAAGGCTGATTAAAGTGGAGATGGCAAAGATAGGCAGAAGCTTAAATTTCATTAGTTTGTAATTTGGACAGGAAGAACAAAAAGTTCAAGGGTTCATCCGCTCCTCGATCTCATTTGGATCGATAGGGGCTTCGACCGTCAGGTTAATTGGTTGGTTTGCGGAGATGACGATATTTTCCTCCAAGCGGATACCGAGGCCCTCTTCAGGAATATAAATACCTGGTTCCACTGTAAAAACAGCCCCATCGGAGAAGTGGGTTTGTCCGTTGGATACATCATGAACATCCAGCCCCAGGGAGTGACCGAGTCCGTGCATGAAGTACTTGCGGCAGACTGGTTTGCCGGGCTTTTGGTTCTTGATGTCCTTGAGGCTGATCAGTTTAAGACGGACCAATTCCTCATTCATCATCTCATGGGCCTCAGCGTTCCATTGCTTGATTTCCTTACCTGCTGTGGCACCTGCGATGGATTTTTGCAGAACTCGAAGTACCGCCTGATAGACCTGTTTTTGTCGTCTGGAAAATTTCCCGCTTACGGGCACCGTACGAGTGAGGTCAGCGTTGTAGTTTGCATAGCATGCACCCACATCCATTAAAAGAAGGTCTCCCTTTTTACAGGGTTGGTCGTTTTGAAGATAGTGGAGCACGCAGGCATTCTCACCTGATGCAATGATGGGGCTATAGGCAAATTTACATCGTTTTGATATAAAGGCACGAGCCCACTCCGCCTCAATTTCATATTCCATAACCTCAGGTTTAATGCATGGGAGTACATCCTTGAAAGTATCCGTCGTTACCTCGACTGCCTTTTTGATTAACTCGATTTCTCTTGGTTCTTTAACAAACCGCAAGGCATGCATGTGGGGAGCAAGACGAAGAAACTTTCTTTTGGGATAGCGATTGCGTAGGGAGTTCCTAAACCTTTGATCCCTAGTTTCCACCGGGTTGTTCGCTCGTTGGTGCTCGTTGTCGTTGAGGTAGAAGGGGCCTTGAACCTTGCGGGCCAGTTTGGCGAATACCGCGTTGAAGTCCTCCACCCAGTGCACTTGAGAAATTCCGGAGATTTTTCGGGCGTCGGTTTTGTTCAGTTTATACCCTTCCCAAATGAGGAGGGTGGGATTGGGTTTGCGGATGAAGAGATGGGCTCGATCTATTGCCTTACTGGCTCCCGGATGAAGAAGGAGGATGGATTCTTCCTGCTCGATGCCTGAAAGGAAGAAGAGGTCGGAATTGGGGTGATAGGGTAGAGTGCCGTCCGCATTGCTCGGCATGAGGTCATTGGCATTGATAACAGCCAAACACTTTTGTGGTAGATGTTCGATTAACCGGTCCCGGTTTTGGGAAAATAATTGAGGATCAATTGGGTGATGACGCATTTTTCATTATCTTGGGAACCTCCTGTCATTTGGCTACCCAGAAAAATATAATATCACCGAAAATAAAGGGAGATTGGTTTAGCTTTACCAAGTCCAATTGAACTTAAAAAAGCCAAACTTTAGTAAAGCCTTCGAACCTCTTCAGTAAGGATGGTGAGTCCTTGGGATACAACATCTTCGCTCTGAGCAAAGGTGATGCGGATGCATTCGTCCTTATGTTGCCAAGGTTCATTCAGTCCGGGAAAAAAGTAATGTCCGGGCACCACCAGCACACCTTTTGCTTTTAATCTTTGGTACAGTTCTTCGGTGGTGATGGGCAAGTCCTTC
>JAQCIX010000073.1 GCA_027593365.1 Verrucomicrobiota bacterium | reverse complement strand
TCTCTTGGGTGAACCAGGCTTCCGGTTGCCGTCCCGGATGAAACTTCTTCGGTCCGGATTCTTCGGTTTTTTCGATCCAGGCAAAGCACCCATACCTTCTCAACAGTTTCTGAAATAGTTTTGGGGTAGAGAAGTTTCCATACCTTCGCTGGTTCATCGATCGGCTGGTTTTCGTGCCCAGCCCCTAGGGCAATTCTCTGAGCAATCTCAATCGATACAGATAATTGAAGAGCTTTGACTTTCCCGATACCCGGTATCCTTTGAAAGTCAGATACATCCCATCTCGCTAAACCTGCGAGGTTGCCTGCTTCTCGAATAATGCTATCTGCAAGAGACAGAACATCGTGTCGGGTAGTTCCTGAGCGTATAAGGAGAGCTAAAAGTTCCCGGTCGGACAGGGGTCCTGGACCAAGTTTTTCGAGTCGTTCCTGGGGTCGTTCTTCGGGAGGGAGATCTTTGAGCGAAAGTCTTAAACTTGCATGATCCGAACTCATGCTTGCGGGAGTGTTGGCTACTCGGCTGGCAGTCTGATGTCGACATAGGCATCCCGCTTTTGCCGAGCCAGCCATTTGCGCTGTTCGTTTTGATCGAGGTTCGTAGCGATTGTTTTCTCAATTTGAGCACGAACTTCATCGATGGGTAGTTTCCTGGGTTCCTCGATATCAGTAACCTTGAGAATATACCAAGCTTTTTCTCCTGATGCAGAGAAAGAACCATCGGGCTTCTTTTCAAGAAGACGAACCATAAAAGGTTTGGAGACCTCACCTTTCTTTAAAGAAAAAGAAACTTCTTTGAGTTTGGGGTTTCGAATTTCTTTGATTGAGGCAAATACTCCCCAATCTCCGCTCTTCTCCCGAAATGGACTCTCGCCATGTTTGCTGGCAACCTCATTAAAATCACCACCCTCAACGATGGAGGAGTATACTTTCTTCGCTAAAGCCTCTGCAGAGCTGGGTGTATTGTCCTCGCCCATCGTGATCACGATTTCACTTAATTTCACCCTTTTCTCAGTCCTGAAGTCGTCCGAGTTTTGGTTGTAGTAGTCCTCGACGCTTTGGGGGCTGATCTCATCACTGGTTCGCTTTCTTTGAGCAAGCATGTGCATGTGCACGATATCTTCCTTCAACTGATCTTTATATTCCAGGGGGGATTGACCATTACTCATCAAAACTTCGCGAAATAATCTGCGGTCCCCATTAAAGTTGGTCATTAACTTACTGGAATACTCCTGTTCAACATACGCATCAGGAATCGCCATTCCCTTATTTTCGAACGCAACCTGAGAGAGGAGTCGGTCCACCCTAGCGTCGATAAATTCTTCAGCTCTTTTTAATCTTTCACTTTCCGGGAAGTTAAGTTTATCCATCGCCATCTCAATTTCACCCCAGGTCACAACTTCATCATTCACCTGGGCTACCACTCGGTTTACCTCAATAAGCTCACTCGCATTGAGTTGTGCAAAAAGAGTTACAAAAAAGAAGTAAATTAAGGTCTTAGTAATATTAGGAGTTCCCATGTAAGTGGAGTTTGAGAAAACGAATGATTTCCTTCAACTTTAAAAGAGGTTGTTTTTCAATCAGAATAGGAAGTTTCCCAACTTTCCTGGCATACCTCATCCCTTCATTGGAAGATCTCCTGACATATCTGCAAAGTAATTCCTGGCCATTCGTAGCTACCTGGTCAAATCCAGCTTCCTGGGCTAAGCATTTAATTTCTGTCTCCAAGAAAAGGGCTTCGACTGCTTTAGGGACTGGACCAAAACGGTCGACCAACTCTTCCCTAAGTTCATCGATCTCATGGATTTCCATAACGGATGCAATCTTTCGGTAAAAGTCGATTCGGAGTCTTGATTCATACATATAGGATTCCGGTAAACAGGAATTCATACTCGTGGAGTCTCCCTCATGCTCTACAGATTCATCCGTATGTAGAAAGTCTAAGCGAACCGTAGCGTTCGGTCGCAAGGAAACCTCATCCCCTTTTAGTCGAGAAACGCTTTCCCGTAAAAGTTTACAATACATCTCAAACCCTACTCCTGCGATGTGTCCACTCTGTTCGCTTCCAAGTAAATTCCCTGCACCACGGAGTTCAAGGTCCCGTAGGGCAATTTTAAATCCTGCCCCCATACTGCTGGTCGAGCGTAATGCGGAGAGTCTCTTTTTTGCCTTATCCTTAATCGGAAGGCTAGGGTTAACCAAAAGGTAGGCATAGGCTTGCTTGGTGAATCTGCCCACCCGTCCACGAAGTTGGTAAAGTTGCGAAAGCCCGAATTTGTCCGCCTCTTCAATGATGATGGTATTACAGTTGGGTATATCCAGGCCAGATTCAATGATCGTGGTACAAAGAAGAAGATCATACTTCCCTGATATGAAATCCACCATTACTTGCTCCAGTTCTGCCTCTGGCATCTGACCATGACCCACTGCAATTCTCAGGTTCGGGATCAATGCTTGAAGTTTTCGGGATACGCTATGAATCGTTTTAACCCGGTTATGAAGATAGAAAACCTGCCCGCCCCGACGGAGTTCTAAATCGATCGCTTTTTTCAGGACATCATCAGATCGGCGAACCACTTCAGTTCGTATGGGCCTGCGGTTTGTGGGGGCGGTTTCAATCGTACTAAAAGAACGGGCACCAACCATCGCAAAATAAAGAGTTCTAGGGATCGGTGTGGCACTAAGAGTTAGTACGTCCACATTTGCTTTTAACCGCTTCAATTTTTCTTTGTGATCCACCCCAAACCTCTGTTCTTCATCAATGATCAGGAGTCCGAGATCCTTGAATTGCAATCCATCTGAGAACATGCGGTGCGTCCCAATGACCATGTCTACCGAACCAGAAGAAAGCCCCGCCATTGTCTTTTTTTGCTGAGCAGATGTCCGGAACCTAGAAAGCATCTCAATCACAACCGGAAAATCACTCATGCGCGAGGAGAAGGACTCCATATGCTGCTGGCAAAGAATGGTGGTGGGGGCGAGGAGGGCAACCTGCTTGCCGTCCATCATTGCCTTGAAGGCAGCTCGCATGGCTACTTCCGTCTTCCCATATCCAACATCACCGCAAACCAGGCGATCCATAGGCTTTTCAGACTCCATGTCCTGTTTCACTTCAAGGATCGATCTCAATTGATCGGGAGTTTCAGAATAAGGAAAGGAATCTTCAAATTCTTTCTGCCACTTGTCATCAGGTGAGAAAGAGTGTCCGCGTTCAGAATCTCTTGAAGCCTGTAAGCGTAGAAGGTCTGCAGCTAAATCAATCGCAGCTATTTCAGCAGCCTCACGGGTTCTCGCCCAGGCCTTTCCTCCGAGCTTAGCCAGTTTAGGTTTTGCTTTCTTTAGCCCAACATAACGTGAAAGAAGGTGAGATTCCTGCAAGGGGATGTGCAGAAGTATACCATCGGCAAATTCAACAGATATTGCCTCTTCAGTCTTCCCATCCTGCTCAATTTTACCCAGGGAGCAAAAACGGCAGATACCGTGCTGTAAATGAACCAGTAAATCTCCGTCTACCAGTTCAGAAAAATCCAAAGCGTGATCAACCTCCTTCCTTTGAACCCTCGCTTTACGGGTACGCATGGGCCTGCGGCTTCTCTCCCTTCCGAGGATCTCTCTGGATGTCACCACCGCTAGTCCTTTATCTTGCTTGCCGAGAAGGTTTTTAAAGAAACTCTCACCTTTCAATCGTTCGAAAGAAAAGCCTCGATGTAACCCAACCATCAAAAATGTATATTCTTTTGGGCTAACTGACTCATCGCTGAGGAGTTCGATAATCCTTTTCTTTTCAGCCTCGGCTCCGATTGAAATATATAGCCGGAATCCCCCCGAAACACATTCTTTGGAAAATTCTATACATTTTCGTTGGTTGATTTCCTGGGTGCGGTCAGAAAAATCGAGCTCGTGATCCATGGAAGTATGATCGAGGTCCGAGATGATCGGCTTGACTGTCAGGTTTATCCTTTTGGATGCATCAAAGATTCCAGCACCTGCATCAATTTCACTAGAGGATAAAAAGTAGTCAGAGTGCCCAGTTGCACGCTTCCAGCTCAAAGAAATATTCGCCTTCTCAGTGGATTGATTTCCTGTCTCATGAAAAGCAAGCGGGTGGATACGGAGAAGATTCTCGGGCTCATCAAAAAGCCATATAACGGGAAAGTTGAGATAATTAAAAAACTCTCCATCTCCCTCGGCAAAAGCCTCATTATTGATCGATGAAATATTGATTTCCTTGAGTGTTTCTGAAGTTCTTTGCGAGGTTGGATCAAATTTCCTGATTTCCTCAATGGTATCCCCGAAAAAATCGATTCGCACAGGAAAGTCGGCATTTACTGGGTAGACATCAATCAGTCCACCTCGTATTGCAAATTGGCCAGGTTCCTCACAAACAACCTCGGATGAATAATCGAGCTTATCGATTAAATCCTGACAGAATTGTTGGTAAGAGAGATCCTCTCCACCAATCAGAGTGATTTGCGAATCCTCGCAATCCTTAAGCAAAGGGCAACTCCCCAAGAGTGCTTCCATTGTGGTGGCCACTAAAATCGGAGTTCTTGTTTTATTTTCTAAATCGACCGATCGAAGTGTGGAGAGCAGGGTCAAGCGATCGCAGGCTTTATCAAAGGCATCCGGATTGTCTGGGCCTACCGGTTTATCAAAGGTGTGAAAATCAACTTTGCAGCCCGGATAAAAACCTTCGTAAAGAGCGGCTATATCCTCACTTTTATTTTCTGCGTCGGGGAGTGATTCCCCGATGACTATACCAACGGGTTGGTCGTGCTCCTTCCATGAATCCACAAACAAAGCCAGAGCAGCTTGGGGTGGACAGTTGGGTACATGAACAGAACCCAAAGAGCTGGGGAGCTCAATCTTCTTCACTCGAAGCGGACTTTAACTTTTCGAGAGCTACTTTTGCAGCTTTTTCTTCGGCGTTTTTTTTGCTTTTCCCATGGCCTTCAGCAAGGGGTTGACCCTCGACTTTGATCTGAACAAAAAACTCCCTGCGGTGGTCTGGACCAGACTGCTTGATTAAGTGATAAGAAATTTTCGTGTTTTTTGATTTGGACTGCAGGTACTCCTGGAGTTGCCCTTTGGGGTTAAAACTCGAGTTCGTCTCCTTTAGAGCATCAATGAAAAGAGACTCCCACTGGAGCATGACCTTTTCTATGGTAAGGTAATCGCTATCCAGGTAAATGGCCCCAATCAGGGCCTCAAAGGCATCCTCAAGTACCGATTGCCTTAAGTTTCCTTTGCTTTGGCGTTCTGATTTCCCAATAATTAAGTAGTCATTTAGGTTAATTTTACGTGCAACTGCCGCCAAGTTATACCCTCGGGCGAGCAATGACTTGTAGCGACTTAATTCGCCCTCCGTTTTTTCAGGAAACTTTTGAAATAACCAGTTTGCAAGTACGCAACCCACTATAGAATCCCCAAGGAACTCCAGTCTTTGGTTGTGGCGGTGGTCATTTTTTCGCGTATCAAAAGACGGGTGGGTAAGTGCTTCACGTAGAAGGTCCTTATTTTGAAAAGAATACCCAAGTGTATCTTCAAGGGGGCGAAAACTATTGTCTGTTACTGAATCCTCGCCAGGGAGAAAGGAGGCTTTTAGTGACTGCAGTAAGCCCATATCGTTTTAGTTGCCTGTCAGAAATCTCCCTGCAAATTCCCTGGCAAAGGCACGATAAGCGAGGCTCCCTGCAGATTCAGGTGCATATTCAAAAACCGTCTGCCCAAAGCTAGGCGCTTCACTGAGTCTCGAATTCCTGGGTATGGCTGTACGGAAAACACTATTTGCATAAAATTTATTAACTTCCTGCCAGACTTCATAGGATAAGCGGGTTCTTCCATCATACATGGTCATAATAATCCCACCCAGCTTAAGCTCTGGGTTAACCTGGGCGGTTTTGAGCTTATCAATTACGCTGGTGATTTGCCCAAGACCCTCCATGGCCAAGTACTCGGACTGGAGCGTTACAATAAGATAGTCCGCAGCACATAGGGAATTCATGGAGAGAAGACCGAGGGTAGGGGGACAATCAATTAGGATGACCTGAAGCCCGTAGTGCTCCTTCAATCCACTGAGGCATTTCCGAAGTTTAATCAAATACTCCGGTTGGCTGCTCAATTCCAGTTCAGCAGCGGCAAGATCCAGCTCAGATGGTACAATCCATAAGTTACTCCTTCGGCTAGAAACCACCCGAGTGGCTACATCCGAGCCGTCTAAAAGGGGTTCGTAAATGCCATAACCAGGCTTTTTAGCGAGCCCCAGGCAACTGGTTGCGTTTGCCTGTGGATCCATATCGACAATAAGAGTCGGCACACCCATAAGGGCCAGTGCATGGCCCAAACTAACCGTGGTCGTGGTTTTACCAACTCCACCTTTTTGATTGGCTATTGCGAATGTGATTGCCGACATATGTGTATCTTAAACAAGGCTTTCCCAATAAGGAGGCAAACTTATATCATGCGAAACGAGACAACCCCTTCTTTTTTCTCGAGACGGAGTCCATCCCTTAACTGGGGATATTCAGGAATCTCGTCCATCCGTCCAGCTTCCTCCATAAGGTGCCAGCTAACACTATTCAGTCCAGCTCTTAGAGCCAATGGGCTAGCCCCACCCAGTCGAGGGTTGATCTCGACCAGGTTTAGCTTGCCATCTTCTTCGACAAGAACTTGAGCCAGAACATGACCAAAAAGTCCGGGTATATGCAAAAAGACTTCCCGCACCATGTTTTCCCAGTCAGTATTTCGGAAAACAGTAGATTGATGAGACTCGCCATCCACGACTTTATTACGCCAGCGTAAAAGTGGGCCATAACATCTACCCTTTTTGCTTATCCAAGCTTCAGCCGAAAACTCCTGCCCGCAGACGAAAGGCTGAAAGATGAAACCTCCCCCATGGGTAGAAGCATGATTGTGGGCTTCATGGTAGCCAAGATTTAGTGCATTTAACTTCCCGCCCGACCCAAGTCGTGGCTTAACAGCCCATCTTGATGTTCCATCATTTGGAAGGGTCTCATAAGTGGGGATAGCTGGAATGGTTGAATTCTTCCATTTCTCGAAGAATAATAGCTTATCGTTGCACAACTCAATGCAGTCCACACCCGAAATCCATACTTGGATATTATATTGGGCCAGGTACTCTTTTTGTTGAGCCCAATAGAGCAATTCGCCATCCCTTGTCGGGAGAATATGAGAAATCTCATGCATTTTGCAAATTTCGATTAATTTCTCATCCGTTAACTCAATAATTTGAGGGAAAGGAATAAAATGTCCGACCTTGAAGGAAGCCTCACATTTTCGATTGGAATCACAAGCGATCACTTTTGCATCGCTGCAAAAGAAACAAGCGTCCCTAGTGACTTCATGATACAGTGCCAGTTTTGCTGAAAGTGAGGTAAAGAGAATCTTCGGAGACATAAACAGGGGTGATTCTTTGTATCACTAATTAAGGAATTCAGCTTTCAAGCAAGAGGCGACGATCGCATCCACCCACTGTCCCTCAATTTTGACATGTTGCCGAAGAGTTCCTTCACGGAGGAAGCCTGCTTCTTCAATAGCACGAACATGATACTCACGATGGGCATACGCTTCCGTAGTCAATTTATTGAGCCCCAGTTCGCAAAACCCCAGTCTCTTAATCAAATTAAAAAAAACACCAAGCTCTCGCTGGTAAGCTTGTGGATTTAAGGTTCTTTGCGTAGCCAGGAGAAAGGACACCTCTCCTCTTGAATTCTCCCAATCCAAGTGAACTATCCCGCCATATCCAATTAATTTTTCATCCAGGCAAAAACGTACCAGGACTTGCCGTGGGCAAGTTTGATTAAATTCATGTCTTACAACATCGTTGAAATAAGCAACCTGGTCCTCTTTGGATAATGCTATGGACTGCCTGAGGGCAGACATTTGCTCATTTCTCCAGCACCTGATTTCTTCAGCATCTTCCAGCTGAATGGAGGAAATCGAGTAGCCGTCTTGAGTAAGTGGCTCAGGTCCCAACAGGTCGTAATGACTGGGGAAGCTCATTTAACCACTCTCGCAAAATGCACGAAGTTCATTGACCACTTGATTCTGATCTTCGTCGGTTAGGGCAGGGAACATAGGAATACTTAAGCATGACTCATAAAACTTCTCTGCCCCAGGTAGTGAAATAGAGCCAATTCTTTTTTCGTAGTAGGGGTGCTGGTGAACAGGAACATAGTGTACCTGAGTAATAATCCCT
>JAQCIX010000072.1 GCA_027593365.1 Verrucomicrobiota bacterium | reverse complement strand
CGCTCTTTCCCGAATTATCGAAACATTTTGCGTAAGTTGACCGACGATTCAGTGGACGAGATTGCCACCCTGGCTTCGGTGGATCTTGCCCGTTTGGGAGAGCCTGTTTCTGAGGAAATGCTCCAACGAATCACTTCTTTTTTGTTTAATTCTCGGGGGTTGTATGGAAAAACGGAAACGCTTTTTTATTCGCTATCGGCGTTGGGTACGAAAGCGGGTCCCATTTACGAATCCCTCTTGGAACACCCAAGCCCAAGCATGCGCTCGAAAGCTTGGGAGCGATATCTTGCAGTAACCGAAGGGTGGGGTACTCCAGCTATTTGGATTCCGGCATTAAGTGATCGAGACTCTCAGGTTCGCGAAGCTGTGCTTCCTTTGATCCGGGGTAGGGTGGAAGCTATTTCCGGCGAAGAATTACGCTCTCTCATCCAAAATAAGTACCCTGATGTGAGAGTTTTGTCTGCGGAGCTTTTATTGGTCGCGGAGGAGGAGGATGTGCAGTCCACTTTTTTTGACCTCTTAATCGATGAGCATTCCTTGGTTCGTTCCACCACTTTACGCGCTTTGTCAAATATTCGATTGGATGGTTGGATTCATCTTCATCAAAAATCATTATTGGATAGCGATTATGCGATTCAGCGTGCCGCGATGGATGGTTTACTCGGTGATCGCAAAGAAGGTGTGCCCATCCTGCTTGAGTTTGCCAGAAAGTACCCCGCTGAAAAAATATCTTCCATGATTCGCAGAGAACTTCAACAAATGGGGATTCAGCCATGAAATATAACTTCCTTATTCTGCTCGTTTTGGCCCTTTTAGCCGAACCTCTTCAAGTTTTTGCTGATTTGGATGGTGGTGCGGTGCGAATCATGCAACTCAGGAGGGATGGGTTTTCCCGTATTCGATATCCGGACGCTTTGCCCAGCTTACTGGAATTAATGAATGAACGATCTCACGCCCAGTTTGATCCGGACCCCCTCTTTATTGAGTCCCTGATGGATGAGCGTCTTTTTGAGAATCCTATCCTTTATATAAATTGCGATGAGCTCCCGAACTTTGAGTTTTCTTCTGAAGAAAATGAAGCTCTCCGCAGATACATGGAACTTGGTGGATTTGTTTATCTGGATGCAGGGATTAAGGCTTCTTTTTTGGGGACCGATCTGGGCCACAGCTACGCAGCCTGGGAAGAGCGGGATGAAGTCAGGTCTTGGTTCGCTCAATTTATGGAAGACCAAGCATTTGTCCCCTTACCGAGAAACCACGAAATATTCCGTACTTTTTATAAAGGTCTCCCGGATAATGAATACCTCCGCCTGGAAGAGGATCAGAAGCGCTTGCCCGATACCGTGCTTGAATTTGTGGAGCAGGAAAAATGGCCCCAGGGCACTTATTCTTTGGTGGGGATGAAAATCAAGGACCGCCTCGCTTGTGTGGCCTCGCCCATTTGTGCGATGGGTTGGGGGAGGGATGAGTTCGGTGCATGGATACCACCTATTTCTTTTCGCATCCGTGAATCTGCAGAGGATTTTGATGAAACCCTGCAGGTTGCATCCTTTTCCGGTCAGACTTATGAGGTAACCCGGGAAGACGGGTTAAAAGATGAAATCTATCTGATTCCCGGACAGCGCCCGTTATGGGTCAAGGAACCCACGGGCAGGTGGAGAATCTTTAAGTATTATTCCGGGGAGGAAATTAGTAACTATGCCCATTCGTTCTATGCAAGGCTGGGTATGAATGTTTTCCTTTATGCCTTGCTAAACTAAACAAATTTTCTCTTAGCTTAAGATAGATGAAGGAAGAAGATATATTTCCGACCCCGCCTGAGGCTCCGGATCCAACCCTTTGGCAAAGGCTTACCCATTCTCCCTACTTTTGGTGGTTTTCGGCGATGCTTTTGCTTGCTCTTTTGCTGATGTGGTTGCCCTCCCAGTGTTCGTTTGATGCTCTGCAGTTTCCTCAGGAAAAAAAAGTCGACTTGGATAAAGAAGAATCTGTGGATATCGATCAGGAACTAAACCAGGGAAAGGATGGCCTCTGGTATCTTAAAAGTTCTGGGTCAGTCTACACGGGTGTTGGCTCAACCTATCATCCGAATGGTCAGAGAAACACTCGGAGGAAGTTTAACGAAGGCTTAGCTATCGGATTAATTGAGGAGTGGGATGCAAATGGTACCCTATTGGGCCCTCGCTTTAAGGGCGAGTTTGCTCCCTAATGGACCTGAGGCTAGTTCCCTTCGTTTTGTCTGGCAGAAGAGCTTTCTTCTAACCGGGAATGGACCAATGCACCGGCCAGTAAAATAGGGGTGACCAAATTTACGAAAGGGAAGGTCCAGAGAAAGTTAGCACATGTTCCATGAAGCAAGTTGGTAGGCTTTTTGATTCTTTGATTCTTGGGAATCCTGAGTTCAATAAGTTGCCCGTATTCACGCCCCAGAAGATACCCCCCGAGTAGATACTGAAGAACCAACCCGATTGGAGGTATAAAATATCCAATCAACAAAATGGGGGAGGCGAGTAAATAGAGGAACAGGCTCCACAGGATGAATCGTAAAGAAGAGATGGTAGATTCGATCATACCAGGTGGTTTCATCCATTCTGTATCGGGGTAGTGCTTTTCCCGAATCGCATCCAACACATCATCTATGAAGATTCCAAGAAATGCGGCATATACACTGCCGATAAAGAAATACCCCAACATAGCAAAAAAGAAAGTACCGATGACCAGGGCAAATCCTCCAATCCATCCATCCGCCCAGCTCATCCATCCGCTCAGCTTTGCTGCAAATGTATTACTCAATTGAAACAGAAAGGTTCCGCCTACCAACAAGATTAAGAAAAGGGTGAAAAGGCTGAGCAGGGTAGCCCAAAGTACTGGCTTCCAAAGTCGGGGGTCATTGAGTTGGGACACCGTAAGCAGGTAGTTCCTAAATATTTTCATAGGTTCAACCATGCAAGAATTGACAGGTGAGTACCATTTTAAATTAGCAAGGTTTTTAAATAAAATTCTATTTTCAAGTGGACAAGAGTTGGCTGGAATCTAATAGATTAAAGTGTGGAAATAAGGATTGGGGAAAATGGCTGACCACAAATACACTGCGGACAGCATCAAGTCGCTCGACTGGAAGGAGCACATCCGTCTGCGTCCAGGCATGTACATTGGCAAGCTAGGGGACGGTTCCTCGGAGGATGATGGCATTTATGTTTTGCTTAAAGAAGTCCTCGACAATTGCATTGATGAATTTGTTATGGGCTTCGGTAAACAAATCGAGGTGGAGTGTGATGGGCAGGTTGTTACTGTGAGGGACTTTGGCCGGGGTATTCCCCTGGAAAAACTGCTCGATTGTTCCAGCAAGATCAACACCGGTGCCAAATATGATTCCGAAGCTTTTAAAAAGTCCGTTGGTTTAAACGGCGTGGGGATTAAAGCAGTCAACGCTCTTTCCACGAAGTTCGATATTCAGGCCTTTCGGGAAGGCGAAACCCGTAGGATTGAATTTGCCTGCGGAGATGTTCAGTCGATCGACAAAAAGAACCAATCGACCAAGGAAGAGAATGGAACACAGATCACTTTTGTTCCCGACGATTCCATGTTTAAGAAGTACCGCTACCGGAATGAATATGTGGAGCGCATGCTCCGTTACTATACCTATCTAAACCGGGGCTTGGTCATTCGTTACAATGGGAAACGATTCCGTTCCAAGGATGGGCTCAAGGATTTACTTGAGGAAAATATTTCTGAAACTCCACTTTATCCAATTGTTTATATCGAGGGGAATGATATCGAGGTCGCATTTACCCATTTGGATCAGTACGGCGAGGATTACTTTTCTTTTGTCAACGGGCAGCATACCACTCAGGGGGGGACTCATCAGGCTGCTTTTCGTGAGGCAGTAGTTAAGACTATCCGTGATTTTTGTAAGAAAAATTTTGAAGCAGGTGACATCCGTGGAGGAATTGTAGCGGCAATCAGTATCAAGGTTCAGGAACCAGTGTTTGAGTCTCAGACCAAGACCAAGCTTGGATCATTGACCGTCTCACCTGATGGGGAGACCATCCGTACTTTTGTAGGGAATTTCCTCAAGGAGAAACTTGATAATTACCTCCATAAACATCCCGATGTGGCGGATGCTTTACAGGATAAGATTCAGCGGAGCGAGCGGGAGCGTAAGGAATTAAAGGGCATTCAGAAAATTGCCAGGGAGCGTGCCAAAAAGAGCAAGGTACACAACCGCAAGTTGCGAGACTGCCGTATTCATCTCTGTAGTAAACATAAAGAAAAATTTAAAAGCACTCTGTTTATCACAGAGGGGGATTCGGCGAGTGGTTCCATTACCAAAGCTCGTGATGTCCAGTTTCAGGGTGTATTCAGTCTCAAGGGTAAACCCCTGAATACTTTTGGATTAACCCGGAAAGTGGTTTACGAGAATGAGGAATTTAACCTGATCCAGGCAGCCCTTGGGATTGAAGAAGATTTAGAGGATTTAAGGTACAATCAGGTCGTTATTGCCACGGATGCAGATGTTGACGGCATGCATATTCGCCTGCTTCTGATCACCTTCTTTTTACAGTTCTTCCCAGAGCTTATCCGGCAGGGGCATCTCTTTGTTTTACAGACGCCTCTCTTTCGGGTGCGTAACAAAAAAACCACTCTTTATTGTTACGACGAAACCGAAAAAGAGGCAGCGATCAAAACGCTAGGCCGCAATCCTGAAATTACCCGATTTAAGGGGTTGGGAGAAATTTCTCCGGATGAGTTTAAGCACTTCATCGGAAACGATATTCGTTTAGATCCAGTCAAGATTGATGCGAATGAATCTCTTAAGGAAATGCTTAAATTTTTCATGGGTAAAAATACGCCAACCCGCCAAGAATACATCATTCGAAATTTGCGCTTTGAACACGATTTAGTGGATGAAGATGGGAAAGAGGAGGACGCCCTAAGCACTGAGGATACTTCCAAAAGTAAAAAATCATCCAATGCAGAGGAGTCGGTGAGTGAGAGTGCGGCTGCCTAACCTTTTCGTATGAGTGCCCACCAAATAAACTCCAATGAGGATTCCGGTGAAGATTCAGACATTCCAGAGGAAGAATTGGAGCAGGTGAGCACTGAAGAGACCATTCAAAAGAGGTTTGATCCAGAAGCATTGGCCCAAGAAGGACCCAAACGGGGTGAAGATGATGCAATCTATGTGGATGATATGTATGGGGACTGGTTCCTGGATTATGCTTCCTATGTAATTTTAGAAAGAGCTGTTCCCCATGCCGATGATGGCTTAAAGCCTGTGCAACGAAGAATCCTTCATTCGATGAAAGAATTGGAGGATGGACGTTATAACAAGGTCGCTAATGTGATTGGGAATACCATGAAGTATCACCCACATGGGGATGCTTCGATAGGGGATGCCATCATTCAGATTGGTCAAAAAGATCTTCTAATCGATACCCAGGGCAATTGGGGGAATGTCCTTACGGGTGACTCCGCGGCGGCTCCACGATACATTGAAGCACGCTTAACTCCGTTTGCTCTGGAAGTGATTTTTAGCCCCAAGGTTACCACCTGGCTGGCATCTTATGATGGGCGTAATAAAGAGCCGATTACATTCCCTACCAAGTTTCCTTTGCTGCTTGCTCAGGGAGCCGAAGGAATTGCGGTAGGTCTTTCAACCAAAATACTTCCCCACAACTTTATTGAGATCATTGATTCCATGATCGATGCCTTGCGAAATAATCCAATCGATTTACTTCCCGATTTCCCTCAGGGAGGGACTGCGGATTGTACTTCGTATAATGGTGGTTCGAGAGGTGGTCGAATTCGGGTGAGGGCCAAGATTGAGATGGTCAAAAAACACCTTTTAAAAGTGGTTGAGATCCCATTCGGAACCACCACGACCAGTTTGATTGATTCGGTTTTAGCCGCAAATGATAAAGGTAAGATCAAGATTTCCAAGATCGAGGATAATACCGCAGAGTTTGTTGAGATCATGATCCACTTGCCCTCCACAGTTTCTGCAGATGAGGCTTTGCCTGCCCTGTATGCTTTTACGGACTGTGAGGTTAGCCTGGCCCCCAATGCCTGTGTGATTAAGGACAATCATCCCCAGTTTCTTTCCGTAAATGATTTGATTAAATCCTCGGCGGATCAGACCCGGGAACTTCTCCGTCAGGAACTGGAAATTCGCCTCGGAGAATTGCGCGAGAAGTGGCACTTTGCTTCTCTTGAGAAAATCTTTATCGAGAAACGTATCTATCGGGATATCGAGAAAGAGGAAACATGGGAAGGGGTGATCTCTGCAGTAGACAAGGGATTGAAACCCTATATCAAAATTTTTCAGCGTGCGATTACTCAGGATGATATCCTGCGCTTACTGGAAATCCGGATTAAACGGATATCCAAATACGATTCCTTTCGTGCAGATGAGGTGATTAAAGGATTCGAGGGAGAAATCGAGGAGGTGGAGGGCCATCTTGCCCAACTTACCCGTTATGCAATCCGATACCTAAAGGACTTAAAAAAGAATTATGGCAAAGGAAGGGAACGGAAGACCGAAATCTGCCGGGAAGAAGACGGTTCCCTTGCTCCCTTTGACCGAATCAATGCAGCCCAGGTGGTGGTGGCGAATGAGACCCTGTATTTGAACCGTAAGGATGGGTTTGCGGGGTATGGGCTGAAAAAGGACGAGCCGGTTGAAAAATGCTCCACCCTAGATGATATCATTGTTTTTGGTAAAGATGGGCTTATGAAAGTGATGAAGATCGCAGAAAAGATGTTTGTCGGTAAATCCCCTCTACGTGTAAACGTCTTTCGGAGGGATGAGGAAAAGGTTTACAATATGGTTTACCGCGATGGTTCGAGCGGCCGTTTGTACGCCAAGAAATTTAAGGTTGGTGGTGTAACCCGAGATAAAGAGTACCCCCTTTTTAAAACCCATTCTAAGTCCCGGATCTTTTTCTTTGCGGTTCATGATAACGAAAAAAAGAACAGTAACATACTTGTTCATTTGGATCCCGAGCTCAAACGGGTGAAGGAAATGGTCATTGAGTTTGATTTTGCCTGGATTGATTTGCAGGGTCGCGGAGCCAAGGGCACAACCCTTACGGCTCATAAAGTCGATCGTGTGGTCAATACACCAAGGGAAAATGGATCAGAGGATGAGGCGGAGGAAAAAAAGGATGAGCCTCAAGCAGTTGCGAATGAACCATCTTCTGAACCGGACAAACCAAGCCCAGTTGCTTCCAAACCTGCTGATGCTGGAAAAGAAAACCCTCCTGAAAGTAAGGAAGCGGCGAAGGAAGAGTCAAAAGGGAAAGATCCCAGAAGTCAGGCAACTTTCGAGTTTTAATGATCTCGAGCAGGGAAGCAGGTATGATCTTTCAATTCCTTTGTTTCCTCAAGTAATGTTCCGGCCCATTCCCAGTGAAGAGGTGTACCGAAAGCTTCTTCATGTACTGGTCGTAGTTCTTCCTCTTGGAATTTTTTATATCCCCATTTACTATTCCTTTTCGCGGTCCGATGTGGCATGGAGTACTTTGGTGATCTTGCTTTTATCGATTGCGATAGAATTATTCCGCTTTCGCTCTCCAGCATTTGGTAATTGGTATTTTTCTTCTTTTGGCTCCATGCTTCGGGAAGAGGAAAAATCTCAGCTAACTGGTGCCACCTATGTGGCCGCTGGTACTTTTTTATGTGCTTGTTTAAGTCTGATTAGCGAATCTTTTTCCGCTTATGCTTTTCTATCTTTGACCCTCTTCATCCTAGGAGATGCAGCAGCTGCTTTAGTCGGTAAATCGATGGGGAGAGTAAAGGTGGGCAAGAAAACCATGGAAGGTGCAGTCGGATGTTTTTTACTCTGTTTAAGCCTTGCTTACTGGATCTTCCCATATTTGCCAAAATTTACGGAGGTACTGGGTAAGCCTTTTTCTTTGGTACAGTTGATACTAATTAGTGTAACCGTATCTCTATTGGAACTCTTTCCTATTCGGGTTAAGCAGTTTACTTTAAATGATAATTTATATGTGCCGGTACTGGCTACTTGTGCCGCTGCAATGTCTCATCGGTTTATCTAATTCTTTCCTTGAAAGACCCAAGTCGGACTTTTTGTTCAGGATGGTCTGTCGCCAGCAAGTATAGGGTATCTTTTGAAATCTCAAATATAGCTCGCTGGTTAAACTGTTTCGCCCATTGGATCACTTCGGTTTGAGGTGCAGAGGTGAGAAAACTTGGTTCCTGATGGGTCCAATCCCTGGAACCTCCAATAACTTCAATACA
>JAQCIX010000071.1 GCA_027593365.1 Verrucomicrobiota bacterium | reverse complement strand
CACAAAACTGGGCAAGTGCGTCTTCGTTGCCAAATATCTCAGGACTGAATTTTAAAAACATTCCATCGCAAAGCCCGGAAACAGCTCGTAAATCTTCAATCAACCGATAGGAACCCACCAACGCTTCCGCATGGAAACCCTGCCAGGGGACCTCAAAAATCCCGCCAATCAATACTTCCTTCGGCGGAATCATTTCATTGGCCTGAGCCCGCTCGATCATCGCCGGAGAATACACTTCCATCGAAGAAGAACGAAATGTCTGATAGGTCGATTTACTTCCCACAACAGGTTCGATAAAAGGCGACAATAGAGCAAAGGTGGGAGTACCCGGACCGCCATCCAGGGAACCCTCAACTGGTTCCAGTTTTTTGGTATAGCCAAGCCCGATCGCACTCAGAATCCATTGGTTACCTCCTTGGTACTCCAGGACCCATTCGGCAGAGGGAACATCCACATCAAGTCGAGCTACATACACCCCCATTCGCTTGTCATCCACATCCTGAGAATCCTCCATCCGCAAGATCGCACCGGGACGAACTCCCAACCGGTTCGCCACATACTGGCTGACAAAGACCACATCATCCTGGAGGGCTGAGCTTGCCGGTACCGGGGTCACATCGATTGCATCGTGGGCTTCCATCCGCAAATGACCATTTTCTAAAAACTCTGCTAGTGGAAGGACCGATGAACCGATCGATTGTTCAATCCCAATGGCTAGTGGAACTGAATGATAATTGTCTTTTTGAGCAAGTAAGGGGCCTTGTAAGTAAGGAGAAACCGCTTCAACCCCGGGATGCGTCAACAACTCCTTTTGCAGGCTTTTCCATTGTGTTGTCCGACTGAGTGGAATGGCACGGGCATGTCCCTGGGCATCAATAATATCTTCCCTGAACTTATGCTGAAAGCCTTTCATAAAGGCGACCACCACGATCATCACATTGACCCCCAAAGCCACTCCAACCACAGCAAGGAAAGAGAAAAAAGAAACTTTCCTCTGAGACGGAAACAATTGCTTCCATGCAAGAAAAAGGGGCCAAGGAATTTTCACGAACCAGAGATTGGATGAAAAAGAATCGTAAACAGAATCAGTCCTCGGGGTTAGGACGGGTAAAATTGGAATCCAGTAAGCTGAGATTTAGATCCTTGGGAATGAATTGCCCCACCTTATCGGTCCATTCTGAAACTTTTTCAGGATCGAATTGAGGGAGTGGGTATTTTTCCTGCAAAAAAGTAACATAACCAAAATAAAGCAAAACGAGAGCTGCCAGAAAGAGCACAATACGAAAAAGACCCTTCAACACAAAAAAGATTAAAAGAATGGCAACCAAAGCCAGTATAAAACTGAGCAACGGGTTGGCCGTTATTTGATTCACCACATCCTGCATCTTTTAAATTCTGCGAAACTGAAAGAATTCGACAATGAAAATCCTTGGATTAATTGAGTAAACAAACTATCGAACCATCGGTCCAGAGGGTACGGAAAACCCAGCCTGTCCAATCTCTATACGGAGGTCTTCCAAATCACGCCTCAATAAATTAGCCCGGGCTTCTGCTGTCACCCGTGCTTTCTTTTTCATTTCAAGCTGGGCATTCCAACGAACCCTTTGTTCCGCATTAATAAAACCTTCTCCAGGAATTCTTTGATCCATGGATCCGAATTTTGCCATTTGCCCAGCTAAGGTAAGCTCCGAAGCCCGGCATTCGCTGACATATTTTTCTGCATCCACGACCTGTGCCCGAAGTTTTAACCACTCTGATTCATAAGCCAGGGCCCTCCCCTGCTTTTGATTTACTTCAATCGCCTGATTGATGTCATCGATAGACCCATGGATAAATCCATCACGATTGGGCTCGACCTTAGATTCAGTGGGCAGGTTCGAAGTTGTACGGCAGGCAATGACCGCACAAAGCGTGACAAGAACGAAGAATAATGCCTTGGGCAATGGGAATTACTTTTGGACCCAAGTTCCGGAAGACTTCTTGAACCAGTGCCCGGATTTTGCTTTGGATGCAATCGATTCAGAGAACTGCCTAGCCACCGCCGAAACATCTCCACCCGTTTTGGCAGAAAGTTTTTGAAAGAGTTCTTTGCGGTCTGCATTTTCTGCGGCAACTAATTTCTGGGCGGTACTATTGGAGGAGGAACGGAGGTGAAGGTAACCATCCACTCCTTCCCCGACAGTCCCAGCATCTTTCGCTGCGACCACATCGGATAAGCGAGCTTTCATACGATCCGAAACATCTCCCCAAGCCGAGTAAGAGAAGTTTACCAACAGGAGGAGCAGGCAAAAAAATGATTTTTTCATGATATTCTGATAACTAAATTAATTGGTTGGTTCATCCTCATACAAATCGTCGAGGAAGCTGTTTACTTCTTTTTCAATCTTTATGGTAATGTTGTGATCCAGGGTAATATGATGCTGAGTCTTTACAACCGTGCAGGAAAACATACAGGTAAATAAAGCAATGTGGATGAGAGATTTAAATTGTTTCACAAAAATTTTCTAAGTGATTTGTTTCGTATACCGCAATAAGCATTTTTCTTTAAAAATAATTTCCCTTAGGGAGAAATCCCCCACTTGGAAAGATCCGCCTGTTGCATGAGTGCATCCAAACCGCCGACGATTCTAGGCCGGTACTCCACGCTTATCCCCTTGCCATCGACATCCGATTCTCCTCGTACATTCATCTCCACCACGCGTTCCCCATCATCCAGAACCTTAAACAAGACACTCAAAGCCTCCAAGCTTAAGTCCTGAAGTGCCCGCTCGAGTAAATACATATTTTTATACTCCGAACTTTTTGGCTCCAGTCCCTCTGTAAGCATGCCATGGGTATTGAGATAGAGCTTGGCCATTTCAGAGGAGTCCAAGGACAAAGATCCTCCATAAAAGTCCCACCCCCGAACGGGATCATTACGAATGGTGAGTAACCCCGAAAGATTACCATCCATCCGGGCATCCAAATCCTCGAATAATGTAAGCAAGTCTTGAGAATTCAAACCGGAGGCTCGCACTTTAAGCTCAAAATGATCCAGGCTATCTTCCAGGTATGTTTCATCCACAGATAACAAGCCTCCAAACGCATTTAATTGAAAGGAGTGGACGACCTTTTCGCCAGAAGGCAGAAGGTTGAAATCAATTTTTCCATCCTCCAATACCTGTTCCCCCGCATAAAAATCAAAACGCATTTGTTGGGTTCCATTACTTTCCAAAGGATCGATGGTATTTAACTTAATATTTGCCTGGAGATTGCGGATGGAAAAGTCCTCATAATCAGGAAAATGGAGTTCTCCATCCAGAAAGGATAAATCAATCCGCTCAGAAACAGGTTCTGGTTTCTCCACGATAAAATTAGCGGGATCCAAGGCCAACTTCATGTCATTTACCGAGAGGCTTACTTCGGAAAATTCAATACGATCTGCAGAGTCTAACTGGAATTGAATCTTTAAATCTTCAATTTTTTGATCTTCGCCAAGAAATGCTTCCTCGATCGTAAAGGACTGCTGAGAATCTAACTTGGGTAACTGATCGAGAGCAAACTCCCCCGAATACCCAATTTTATGAAGGTTGAGACCGAGGGTTGGAAGTGAACCATTTGCTTTGAGCAGTTCTACATGAAAACGATCCTCCCCTAACCACTCCAGCTGAAGTTCCCCATCATAAAGGTTGTACATTCCCTCTTCTAAATGGATCGCCGAAAACCTCATTTTAGCACGACTGACTCCCAGGATCTCGTTGTCTTCACCATAGGCAAACTCGATCTCATCCATCGTAAGTCCGAGAATTTCTGCTTGTGGAAGCAGTCCGCCCGTTTCCATCCTTTGCACACGAAGGGAGATTTGGGGAACACCGTCTTGCAGGTTTGCGGAGATTTTTAATCCACTCATCTTGAGATTCTCCCCCCAATTCAGATTCGCATAGAAATTGGATTCGATGGATTGAGGTGTTCTCGGAGTCAGGAAAAAAATCGCCTGTGGGACTTCGAAGCTCATCCCCATAAATTGCAAAACCAAGTCGGTGGCATTGAAGTCCATAAACTGGTCCATAATTCCATCCTCCTCCATTCTCCCGGTCCATTGCCCTTTTGCAGAACCCTGTTCGATCTGAACCCACTCCTGCAGGTCGAGGTTTACAGGTTCTGGATTTAGAGAGTCCACCGAATCAAGCAAGGGAAGAAGTTTGGAGAGATCAGGGAACTGAAGCGACGCCCCTAGAAATAAATCCTTACCTTCCTGAATCATGGTCAAATCACCCAACCAGGAAAACCCAGAGGTATTTCCATCCATTCTGAGTTGGGCGAGACCGGCGTGAAAATCTCCCTCGAGCCCAAAGCTCGTACTCATGTTCACATCCTCTGCAGATAGTGAAACCTCCGCATCCCGCAATCGAAGGTGCTGCAAAGGAGGGTTTAGCAAAAACTCCTGGGCGTTTTCCTGCAGGGCAAAAGTATCTTTTTCGGATGAATCATTGGATTCCAGAAAGGATTTTAAGGCAGTGGAATTCAATGAAAGTTGGGGAGAAGTAAGAGAAAGTGCATGGACTTTCCCTTCGGCAAGACTGACCGGATCGTAGCGTAGGTTTAGCTTCTCCAAAGAAAAGTCCCCTTCCTTGATGATTCCCTCCAAGCCAGACATCTCAATGACCCATGGGTTGGCTTTTTCAACGGTTATGGAAGACAACTCACCATCCAGTTCGGCAAAAATCTCTTCAAGGCTCGTTTGTAACAAATGCGGAAGGCTTAACCACAAGACCACCAACGCAACAGAGCACACAGAAATGACTCCTGAAATGATCTTCATTGTACCCAGTCTTTTTTTCATACCAAAGGTTCTAGCTTGCCCACATCCCTAAAAGTGGAAAGACAAAAAGGTGATAAACTTTAGCTGCGGGCCTCAGGTTTCATCGAAGAAGGATGAAGAAATGCAAACAACCTCGATGCCAGCTTGGGGCCAACCCCGTCCACGGACTGAAGTTGCTCCATATTCGCTTTTTTTAAGCCGTCGAGGGAACCAAATTTGTCCAATAATACCTCTCTCTTTACCTTGCCCAACCCCGGAAAATCATCGAGCACGGATTCCCGGATCTTTTTGCTTCTTAGATCAGCATTAAACTGGTTGGCAAACCGGTGTGCCTCATCGCGTAGACGCTGCAGCAACCTGAGGGCAGGATCTCTCTTGGGTAACTTCAATTCTCCACGCTCGTCCCCAAAAACAATGGTTTCCTCCCGCTTGGCCAAGCCAATCAGAGGAGGTGGATGAATCTGTAATTCCAGAAAAGCCTCATTCGCAGCCCCAACCTGACCAAGTCCACCATCGATCACCACCAAATCAGGCATCGCCCTACCCTCATGGCTCAACCTTCCGTAACGCCTTCCCACCACCTCATACATCGAAGCAAAGTCATCGTTCCCCATACCGCCTTTCACTTTAAACCTACGGTAACTTTTACGGTCCGGCCGGCCCTCCACAAAGCGAACCATCGATGCTACCACAAAGGTTCCGGAAACATGGGAAACATCAAAACACTCAATCACCCGTGGAAGAGTCGACAATGCGAGCACATCTCCCAGAGCCTGAACCGCGTGCTCCTCCAGCAGGTCATCTTTAACCCAATCCCGGGTAAAACGCTTGGTCTTCCGTACTGTTTTCGCTAGGGCATCGGTTAAGTCCCGAAGTTTAGCTGCTCGTTCAAAATCCATCGCTTCGGCCCGCTTCACCATCTCTTCCTTCAGTTCTTTAAGAAGTTCCTTGGTTTTACCCTCCAAAAAAGCACAAGCCTGATCCACTCTCTCCCGGTACTCATCGAGGGTTGTTTCATTGTGACCACCAAAAATTTCCGCCCGTGCATCCTCATACAAACGCACCCTTCCACCTTCCAAAAGAACGGGCTTCGCATCGGCCAACAGGATACCAAACCTCTTCCTCATTTCTGCCAGGGTGGAGCGAAGCATGCCTGCCTGGGCAAAGGGTCCATAATACTGCGAACCATCCTCCTTGCGGTTCCGGCACAACCGAAAACGGGGAAGCTTGTTTTGTAAATCCACCTGCACCAGCAGGAACTGCTTGTCGTCGGTAAAATCGGTGTTGTACCTCGGTCGGTATTGCTTGATCAACTTACCCTCCAAAAGAAGGGCCTCCGTCTCGTTGCGGGTCTGATGGAAGGAAATTTCCCGGACCATCTCCACCATCGCTGCGATCTTGGGCTGTGCCCGGATGAACCTTCGGGAACCCTGAAAGTAACTCGACACCCGTCTTTTCAAATTTTTTGCCTTCCCCACATAAATCACCTGCCCTAATCGGTCTTTCATCAGGTAGACCCCAGATGTTTGGGGCATAGACCGGATAAACCGGGCAAGTTCATGTTTCTCATTTTGCATTGGCAATCTACAGAATCCTTCGTACTTTTATGCATTGCAAGTCTACAACCATATCCTGCGTTTGCCAACATGAACGCCCTTCTTTTGCCATGAGCTCAACCATACGCGTAGAAACCATCACTTTGGGGGATGAACTCCTTCTCGGAATTCGTGAAAATTCTCACCTCACTTACCTCGGTTCCCAATTTGCCCACCACGGCATTGAACCTGCGGTCAATCTGGTGATCCGGGATAACCCTGAAGAAATCAAAACCTTCTTTGCAGAATCCTGGAAACGGGCCGATTTAGTGATCACCACTGGCGGGCTCGGTCCCACTACCGATGATTTAACCCGCGAATCAATTGCCGAGGCCCTGGACGAGGAACTTGTTTACGACGAGGAAGTGGAGCAAGCGATTCGCCGGCGATTCCAGCAACTGGAGCGGGAAATGCCAGAGATTAACCTGCGCCAGTGCTACCGCCCTAAAAACGCGGAAATTTTAAAAAATCCTTACGGCACCGCTCCCGGATTATTTCTCAATAAAAACGGCAAGATTTTGGTGATGCTTCCCGGACCCGCCCGCGAGATGCACCCGATGTTTGAGGAACAGGTCATCCCCCGGTTACAATCTGCAGGCGTGCTTCCCGAGATCGATTGCTACCTGCAAATTCGCACCGCTGGAATTGGGGAATCGTCCCTGGCAGAAAAGGTTGGCCCAATTTTGGAAGGCAAACCAGGACTGGTGGTGGGCTACTGTGCCCATGCGGGCATGGTCGATCTCCGGCTTAGCTCCCTAGATTCTGACCTACTCAACGAAGAAGCCCTCAACGAGCTTGGGGACCAGTGTCGCGAACTGATGGGGGAAGACTTTGTATGCTATGGCGACCGCTCCCTGGCCGAAGTCATTTTCCGAGAGCTCCGCAGTTTAAACCAGACCCTCGCGGTGGCAGAATCCTGCACCGGAGGTTTGCTCTCCTCCTCCTTCACCGAAGTACCCGGAGTTTCCAAAGTTTTCCACGGAGGTGCCGTGTGTTACCACAACGATGCCAAAGTGCAAATCCTCGAGGTTCCAGAGATTATGCTCGAACAGCATGGATCCGTGAGTGAGGAAATTGCCATCGCCATGGCCACCTCGGCTTCTGAAAAATTTGGAACCGATTACGGGCTTAGTATTACCGGGTTCGCCGGGCCCACTGGAGGCACCCAGATTTTACCGATCGGGTCCATCTACTTAGGCTACTCCTCACCACTCGGGGTTTGGGCAAAGAAGCTTAACCTTCGGGGCGACCGTGCATCCAACCGTAGAAGAGCAACCTCAGCTGCCCTCGACTGGATGCGCCGCAAGTTGAGAAAGTACAAGATGGAAGAAGTTCTCGCAGCTGCGGATGTGGGAAATATCGAATTATAATTTCGCTTTAAACAGTGAGCTCACTTTGCGTCATTCTGGGAGATGATGACTTCATCGTCCGCCAAAAAGCCAAAGAAGTTTTTGATCAATGGGCAGAGGATTTCCCCGACGATCTCTCCCGTGAAATCATCGACGGCCGGGCCGACCGGGTAGACGATGTTGAACGCATCCTCTCCGAAGCCAAAGCCGCCACCGAAACCATGTCCCTTTTTGGCGGGGGTAAGCTGGTCTGGATCAACGAGGTAAATTTTATCAACCAAACTAAAACGGGTGGCTCACAGGGTGCCAAGGATGCCCTCGAAAAAGCAAAATCCTTTCTGGGGAAACCCGGGGATTCCAAAATTATCCTCTCCGCCTGCCCGGTCCACCGGGGCCATGGCTTTGTCAAATGGCTCCAAAAAAATTCCGATTTTCATGACCTCGCAAAGGGTGAAAAGGAGGATGTTGCTTTTCGTCGGTTGGTGGAGGAAACCGCATCCTCCCTCGGAGTAAAATTCGGTCCCGGTGCCCT
>JAQCIX010000070.1 GCA_027593365.1 Verrucomicrobiota bacterium | reverse complement strand
TGGTAGTACCGCACATCCGGGTCGTTGACCTGTGAACCACCGTGACCGCTCAAAACGTTCGGTTGGTTGCCGGATTTAACCCGACAGTCTATGGATGCACTTGGCTGAATTATTTAAAGAACAATAGAGGTATTATCTATAAAAGTGTCGAAGGGATCAAACCTTTCCTGTGTCATATAAATTCAAAAGCTACTTGATTGAAATTTTAGAATGCTCGGAAGGTTTGCTCGAAGTTATGGACTGTTAAGCAAATTCTTGAATAAGCTCTTAGCTGCATCTTCGGGTTTGCCCTCATCGTCTTTCTGATCGGTACGATCATCCTTTGTTTTTTGGGTTTCGGAAGGATGGGGCAGTAATCTCTGCAAAAGCCCTCCTATACCTTTTGTATCCAAGGATTTTTCACCCGCTCCGCCTGGAATAAGATCTTGCAATCGCTCATTGAGTAGATTCGCGGGAAGGTTTCCTCCAATCTGCTTTTGGATTTCTGAAGAGATCTTTTTTTTGAGAACATTTTTACCTGCTTCGAGAAGAAAGTTAGAGAAGGCTTGGGTATCCACCTTGATCCTCGGATTGTCCAGTGGGCCAAAGATGTTTACAGGGAGGATCAGTGAGTCCAGTTGAGTTTGCCCGAGTTTAGGGATGGCCACGGTCGTGCCTTTCACCAACACGGTCACGGGCAGATTGATAAACATTTCACCTTCCTGGCTTTTCCAATTACCATCTGTACTAATATCAATCGTACCGCCTTGAAGGGGTGGATTGCCTCCCACTTTTATCTCGCTCAGTACTTCGTCTACAGGCATGCCTTTGCAAAAAAAGGCCATCTCATAGCGGCCATCTCCACCAGATGGCCCACCAAGGAAGAGGCTCAGCCCCAAGGTGCCTTTGCTGGAGGAAATGCTTACTTCCTTGTCTTCTTTTACCAGATGAGGTTGAGAAGAGAGGTTTTTGCACCTGATATTGAGGGTTTCCGTTTCAAGAAAAGGAACATGCACCTCTTCGGCAAGAAGTTCGCCCACAGTAAAGCTAGGGCTCTCCTCCAGCAGATGTAAGGCTCGGTCATAGAAGTAATCCGGCTTAGGTAAGACCGCTTTTTCCTCTTTTACACCGTCCGGGTCCGAGAGCTGAGCGATCTGATCCCCCACTTTGTCTTTGATTCCAGATGCCTGCTCAACCCATTCCTTGAGCTTGGCCAACTTCTCCTTCCATTCTGCCGAATCCACCAAATAATCTTCAATCGTTTTATCATCAGGCTCCACGGGTGGCAGAGGGTCTGACACTTTGAGTCGTGGCCCGACCAGTACGGCTTGATAGGCTCGTTTTTCTCCATGAGTGGCATCCACTAAATGTACCTTATCCAACCGCACTCTTTTACGAAGCAGATCGGTCGTATCTATATCAGCTTCCAATTTTTCAGCCCGAATCAAGTCATATTCCAGATTGGTTGCATCAGCAACCACCAGTCCGGTCACCGTCAAACGGCTTGCCTTGAAATCAACCTCCGCACCCTTGACCTCAACCGTGGCTCCATTGATCCGCTCCAACTCCGCCTGCAGAGTTGCCGTCAGAATGGGCCCTTGAAAAAACATACTCAGGACGTAGAGGAGACTACCAAGCAGAACGATAAAAACGATGCCTAGCAGGCGTATTGGGTTGCCAACTTTTTTTGCCAGAAAGTCGTCCCAGGATTCTTTTGAGTCCCCTCCACCCAGGATGATCCAAACCAGTGCACGAACCCAGAATTTGGATGAATAGGTTTGGAACTTTTCGCTGCTCTTTTCCAAAACCGCCATTTTCTTACGAAAGGAAGTCATGCCAAAAGATACGAGAACGCCAGCTAACAAACCGAGGACCACTCCAAGAAATTGACCGCCGGTTACCGTATAATATTCGAGCCCAAAGAAGGCTAAAACCGGTGAATTGACAAAGGTCTTGAAAAGCCCATGGGCGGGCTCATCCAATAGAAAAGTCCCCGTATAGTAGGCAAGGGGTACAAGAGGCAGGGCGACCAGCTTTGCGACTACGCCGACAAGGGCGGCAAGGACGAGGTTCGCATTGATAACAATCAGGGCAAAGGTCAGTGCGATCAATAACCCAGGTGCCTGAGAAAACCCGGGGACGAATCCCAGCATCGTCCCTAGAACACAGGCCATGATAAGCTGAAATGGTGTCGAGTTTCCTCGGAGTATTTTACCGATTTTTCGAGTTAAAAACATGTTTTGGTTAAGAACTAGGTTTTCTTTTGTGCTAGGAGGAAGATCTTTTTTCCAAGTCGCTGGGATAGTTTGGTTTCTCGAAATCTTCTTTTAACCCTTAAAGGGTCAATAGAGATTATATATGAATGGCTTCCCCGTTCACAGAGGCAGCAGCTTCGGCTAAGGCTTCACTCATGGTGGGGTGGGCATGGATGGTCTGGTGAATCTCATCGACTGTAGCTTCCAGCTTCATCCCCAATCCATATTCGGTGATCAGCTCGGTAGCGTCGGATCCAATGATATGAGCACCTAAGATTTCCCCGTATTTCTCGCCCACGATAATTTTTACAAATCCTTCTGGGTGGTTGACCGCCACCGCCTTGCCGGATGCAGCAAAAGGAAATTTGCCGATCTTGTAAGCAATTCCCTCTTCCTTGGCCTTTTCCTCGGTCACCCCTATACTGGCCACCTGTGGTTGGCAATAGGTACAACCGGGGAAAGCACTCATTGGAATGGGATCGGCATGACCAAACATCCCGTTGACCGCCTGCACTGCCCGATAGGTGGCCACATGAGCCAACCAGGGTGGTCCAATGATATCTCCGGCCGCATAGACGCCTGGGAGCGAGGTCTGATAGGTCTCATCCACTTGAACATATCCACGGCTTAATTCCACTTTGCAGGTATCGGCAAGGACCCCCTGTAGGTTGGGCACTACCCCTATCGCAAGCAACACCGATTCAACCTGGATCGCTTCGTCCCCCTTTTCACTATGAAGGGCGAGGGTGACCCCATCGTCCACCACTTCGATCTGATCCACCCGAGTATTCGTCCGGCAATCAATCCCCTGTTTAACAAAGGCCTTTCCCAGAGCTTTAGAAATTTCTGCATCCTCCACCGGGAGGACATTGGGCAGCATCTCGATCAGGGTAACCTTACACCCGAAGGCGTTAAGAAAATAGGCAAATTCTGCCCCGATCGCCCCGGCACCAAGGATGGCAATGCTTGCGGGCATCTCCTTCATTGCCAGAGCCTCGCGGGAAGTCATGATACGGGAGCCGTCCACCGGAACCTCTTCCAGGGTTCTTGGTTTGCATCCGGTAGCAATCATCACCCGGTCGCCCTTGATGGAACTTCCTGCATGGTCGCCATCGGTCACCTCCACGAGCCCGGGTTCAATCAACTTGGCACTACCTACCACATAATCGACCTTGTTTTTCTTAAAGAGAAACTCGATGCCTCCGCCCATCTGATCGGCCACACTGCGTGAGCGGGCCATCACTTGTGCAAAATCCACCTCAATCTCCTTACAGGTAAAGCCGAAGGTTTCGGAGTGCAGGGCAGCCTGGTAGGCCTCAGCACTCTTGAGCAACGCCTTGGATGGAATACAACCCCAGTTAAGGCAGGTTCCTCCCGCTCGTTCCTTTTCGATAACTAGGGCACGATGACCCAACTGGCCCGCCCGTATGCCCGCAGCATATCCCGCCGGCCCTCCTCCAATTACTATCAGATCATATGGTTTTTCGAGATTCATAAGCGTACCGGTTGTAGGATAAATTTTCATAAATTTTATATAGTTTACCCAATTCCGTCAACGAAAGGAGATTTCTTTCCCTTGGGCTTGAACTTTTTTTGCTGGAAAACTAGCTTGAGGAATAATCAAACTTACATGATCGACTCCCTCGCTACCCTTCATGACTATCGGGAAATTATTTCCGAAAATCTCTCAAATTGCCTAGAAAGCTCCAATCTTGATGGCTATCCAAAATATCAGGGAAAAGTAAGAGACCGCTACGATCTGGGCGATCGCTATGCCCTGATCACCACCGATCGACAGTCTGCCTTCGATCGGGTACTTGCTGCCATTCCGTTTAAAGGTCAGGTGCTTAATCAAACCGGAGCCTGGTGGTTTGAACAAACCAAGGACATTATTCAAAATCATGTGATTTCCATTCCGGACCCCAATGTCACCCTGGCCCAAAAATGCCAGCCTTTCCCGGTCGAGTTTGTGGTGCGAGGATACATGACCGGGAGTTCCAGCACTTCCATCTGGACCCAATACCATGGGGGTGCCCGAAAATATTGTGGCGTATCCCTGCCTGAGGGCATGACCAAAAATCAAAAATTTTCCCAACCCATCCTCACCCCCACGACAAAGGAGGAAGCTCATGACCGACCGATCTCCCCCAAAGAAATTGTCGATGAGGGATGGATGAGCAAGGAACATTGGGAGTATGCCTCGGAGCATGCTTTGAGGCTCTTTACACGTGGGCAGGAGCTTTCTCGCAGGAATGGCCTCATTTTAGTGGATACAAAATATGAAATGGGCCTCTCCGAAGATGGTCAAATTCTACTCATCGATGAGATTCATACTCCAGATTCGTCCAGATACTGGCTCCAACCGAGCTATGAGAAAAGATTTGATGAGGGGAGAGAACCGGAAAATGTTGATAAAGAATTTCTTCGACTATGGTTTCGGGAAAACTGTGATCCTTACAAAGATGAAATCCTACCCAAAGCTCCGGACGAACTCGTCATCGAACTCGCCTCTAGATACATCCATCTGTATGAAACCATTACCGGGCAAACCTTTCAATTTCCTGAGCCAAAAAAAGACATCATGGAACGCATTTGCGATTCACTAGAGCTACCAACCGCTTAATTTGAATCAAACAACTTGCTTCAAAAATTAGATCTTATTGATTGCTTCAAGCACACGATTCGCGATGGTTTCATAACGTTGCGTATCAGATTTCCCAGGATCCAATTCATCAAATCTTATAATAGGTCCATATGTAACCACCAGTTTACGACCAATTCGAGGGATCAGCATACCCTTACCAAGTACTTTATTCCCACCCATAATTCTGGCAGGCAACACATCTTTATGAGATTTAGCCAACAGGAGCCCTATCCCTTTTTTCCCTCTCCCTAAATGACCATCTGGAGAACGGGTACCCTCAGGAAAGACCAAGATCGGGTCACCTGATTGTAGAACCTTTAATACCCGCTTCAAAGTTGCGATATCCAACTGGGAACGGTTCACAGGGATGGAATTTAAATTGCGAATGAGAAAACCAAGCGGCCAGAAAAACAAGGAATCTCTGGCAAAATAGTGTAAGTTACGCGGCAATTTGCAGCCAAGTGCAGGAGGGTCAAAATAACTTTGATGATTAGAAGCTAAGATAAAAGCATCTGTAGATGGAATATTCTCCGCACCTTTAATTTCCATACGATGGAAGACTTTAAAATAAAACCAGCTAGTAAGCTGAGCGAATCGATAAAATACACTCACAACAAGGAAGTTATCTCATTGGAAATCAACTGAACCACCTTTTGAATCGGCAATTTGCCTGTGTCAATGGAGAGAGCACCATCCGGACAGGTTAGTGGTGCTACTTTGCGAGTGCTATCGATTTGATCGCGAGAGGATATGGAATCATGTTCACCATCGGATAAACGACGGTGTTGCCTAACCTGTAAGTCGGCGTGAAGATAAATTTTTAGATCTGCATCTGGTAAAACGACACTGCCAATGTCACGTCCATCCATAATAATTCCTGAAAAACCTAGATTTTTACCAAAAACCGGCAAATCGCGTTGGTAATTTAGCAAAAGAGAACGAACTTCTGGCAAACGGGCATAATAGGAAACCTCCCGATTCATTCTTTCATTACGCAATTCAGACTTGGAATAATGGATACCATTGACATACAAGTAGACAGAAAATTTATCCAACTCGGAGGAGAGAAAAACTGGAGAGGATTGAAGATATGCAGAGGTATTTTCGGGAGATATATTTAAATTCAACAGGTAAAGTGATATCGCACGATAATGCAGCCCAGTGTCCACATGTATATATTTAAATTTTTCACAGATAGCATGAGCTGTGGTTGATTTACCCGATCCGGCCGCACCATCCAGAGCAATGGTAATATATTTATTTATTTCATTAACTGGCATTTCGTGCAGTGTTTAAGCAGTCAAAAAACAATGGAAATGTTTTAGAGCAGCATTCGGGGTCATTGATTTTCATCCAAGGTTGTCCATTGCCTAAAATGTCATAAGTGCCCAAAATCCCAAAACTCATCGCAAATCGATGATCTTTATATGTCGAAATCTCAACTCCGGACTTTGCCAGAATTCTTAATTTATTTAAATTTGGTCGAATAATCAACCGGTCGGATTTCTCGGTCACATCTTGTCCTAATTTGATCAATTCACGAGCCATAGCAGATACTCGATCCGTCTCCTGCTTGCGGGTATGCTCAATCCCGTAAATCTCTAATGTCTCACTCAATAGTGGACTAATCGCTGCAAGTGATAGGAATGTGTCGGATATATCCACAAAATCAAAGGATCCTCCCCCTAAAGTCCTTCCCTTGCAACTCTTGATACCGGATTCTTGAAAGGTAATATCTGCACCAAGTTCATTCAACACCTCAAAATAGGCGATATCTCCCTGTAACATTTGTTTTTTCATGCCAGGGATCACGCAGGTTCCACCCACCACCTGAGGTAGAGTTATAAAATAACTCGCTGCCGTCGCATCTGGTTCAATCTCATAACTGAAATTCTCATTTGTGTAGCTACATTTATCTATTTTTATGGAGTTTTTTTCAAAGATGTAATTAAAGTTATTATTCCTAATAAATGTACGCATAATTTCTAGCGTCATTTTTATAAATGGAACAGAGACTGTCCCATTTTTGAAGTTTATCTCACAGTCAGAATTCAGTAACGGGGTTTGCATAAGAATGCCTGATATATTCTGACCGCTTTTTCTTGCATCTATTTTTATGGTCTTATTATTTAAACCATTCGTAGATAAGGTATAAGGGAAACATCCATTTTCCCTTTGGTAATTTACTGCACAACCTAATTCCACCAGGCAATTAAGTAGTTCTATCATCGGTCTTTTCCGCATGGCCTCTGATCCATCCATACTAAATTTACCACCTTTTTGAGAGGCCAGAAAACAGGTAAGAAAGCGGGCAATTGTTCCTGCATTTCCTACATTAATTGAACACTCTTTATTTTCTACTATCCCACCAGTACCGACAATTTTATAATTGTTTGCGTCTTTATGGATTCGGAATCCCAAATCCGTCAATGCTTGGCGCATTAAATCCACATCCTCACTTTGAAGCAGCCCTTTTAGTTCCACCTCTCCTCCGCACATAGCTGAAAGGATTAAAGCCCGATTGGATATACTTTTCGAACCGGGCACCTCCACCACCGCGTCACACGGTTGGGTGAATGGTTGGATGTAGATAGAATCCTTCTTAGTATTCATCGAGTAAATCACGGGAATCTTTTGCAGACTGAAGCATTTTAAGAAGGTCCACCCGATCTCCATTTGATAGTGCCTCTCTAAATTCCTCTAGGCTTTTGAGTAAATCATCTATTCCTTGCTGTAGGTTTTCTTTATTACCAAGCAGAATTTCCATCCACATTTGTGGATTTCCAGCAGCGATTCTGGTGGTGTCCCTCAGACCATTGCCGCAGTACCTGATCATCTTCGGATTCCTAGACATAATTGTATTAATCAAGGAGGATGCGACCAGATGGGGAAGGTGACTAATCCATGACATAACCTCATCATGCTCTTCCATACCCATGCTAGACACCAGCATGCCTAGTCGATTCCATAAGGCATTTATCTTATCCAACTGCTCTTCATCTATGTTTTTGCTAGGGGTGACGATGCAATTTTTTTGGTTCAAAATGTCCGCGGATGCAAATTCCATACCCGCTTTCTCTGAGCCAGCCATTGGATGAGATCCGATAAAGGAGGAGCATTTTCCCTTAAAAACCTGCTCCGCTTTTTTACAGATCTCTTTTTTTAAACTGCCCACATCCGTCACAAGGCAACCCTCTCCAGCCCAATTGGATATACAATCCAGCTTGGTGAGGATCGATTCGACCGGCGTGCACAGGACGATCAAATCGCTCCCTATTATCGCTTCTTTTAAATCGACTAGTGCACGGTCACACCAATTAGATTCCCGGCAAGTATCCGCCTTCTTCTCATCACGTAACCATACCCAGATTTCTCCAGAAATCTTTTTTTCTCTCAACCCCATCGCAATG
>JAQCIX010000069.1 GCA_027593365.1 Verrucomicrobiota bacterium | reverse complement strand
AAAAACCCGGGAATTTCCCGAAATGACCTGACCCGTAAAATGTACCAGGAATACATCAAAGGGTACTACCGGTTGGTTAAATCAGTGGATGATCAGGTAGCTCGGGTGCTGGACTATTTAAAGGAGAGCGGACTGGAAAATGATACCCTGGTGATCTACACATCTGACCAGGGATTTTCCTTAGGCGAGCATGGGTTCTACAACAAGCAGTGGATGTACGAGAATCCCCTTCACCAACCCCTGCTCGTCCGCTTCCCTGGAAAAATTAGCCCCAAGCAGGTACACCAGTCGATGGTCAATCATATCGACCTCGCACCCACCCTGCTGGATTATGCCGGACTTCCTATTCCCAGTGATATTCAGGGACACTCGCTGCGTGGTATTCTCGAAGGCAAAACGGAAAAAGTGCGCGACGAATCGTACTATCATTTTTACAAGCATGGAACCACTCTGCCGGAAATGATCGGGATACGCACGGATACCCATAAGCTGATTCACTATCCCGGCATGATTGGAAAATACCAGTGGGAATTGTTCGACCTTGTTCATGACCCAGAGGAAATGAACAACCTCTACCACCAACCCAAAAACATCAAGCTACGCGAAGAAATGAGTGAGCGGTTACGCAAACTTATCCGCAAAGTGGGTGACCCAGTGGTGGCACCAAACCTGATCGACCAGTCCAAGGACACCCGCCTGATTGATCGTTTACAAACAGGAAGCAAGCAAACCGTGGTGGCTTATGGAACGAGCCTGACTGCTGTGGGGGCATGGGTAGACCAGTTACGGGAAGTTTTCAACCAGCAGTTCCCCGGTCAGGTCACCTTAATCAATGGAGCACAAGGGGGTGCCAATTCCGACTGGGGAGTGCAAAACCTTCAGGATAAAGTTCTGCGTCACCGCCCGGATTGCGTGTTCATCGAGTTTTCGATCAACGACGCAGTCGCTGTACGCCGAACCAACATCGAGCATGCCCGTAACAACCTAAACCAAATGATCGACCGGATTCTTCAAAAAAATCCTGCCTGTGAAATTATACTTATGGTGATGAATCCGGTCTTTGGATACGGCAAGGCAAAGAGACCCAACCTTGCTGCATACGACCAAAACTACCGGCAAGTTGCTCAGGAACGAGGGTTCCAGTTTATTGATCACGGACCGGCATGGAATGCCTTGCTAAATCAGGATGCGAAGCGTTTTCTTTTTTGTATGCCCGACACCGTGCACCCCCTGCGTGAAGGGGGGTTGGAGGTAAGCACTCAAGTAATGATTGAGGCGTTGGGTCTCAAACCCGGCACTCCCCAAAAAAATAAAAGTGAGCCCTGTTTCGACTACCTTTGCCGGATGATGGACAAAGATAAAAACCGCCAGGTAAAGCGGGATGAATTTGATGCATATTGGAAATCCAAGTTTGATGAATCCGATTCCGACCAGAATGGAAAATTGAGTAAAAAAGAACTGCTGGCTGACCCTCTGTTTGAACAATTGGATGAGGATAAGAGTAACTCCATCTCACTGGAGGAATACCTCGCCCCCATCGCTCCCCATTTCAGCGGGCACGATAGCAACAAAGACGGATTACTGAAAAAGGGAGAGATCTGGAACTAGACTAGCTTATTTATTTAGTCCTTTGCCCTAAAAGAAAGTTGATTCGTATTTTTCTTTTAAGAAGACTTACTTTCTTAATCACATAGCCCAAATTTTATGAATCGTAAAACCGCTCTTATCCTGTTGCTTTCATTTACCTGGATGATTGGCATCTCTGCCAAGCAGGCCCCACCTCCATCCCCAACATATGCCAATATAGCCTACGATCAGTATGAGCGAACCAAGGTTGATTTTTGGCAGGCCGAAGGTAAAAGCCCACGCCCGCTGATGGTCTTTATCCACGGGGGTGGATGGAGCCAGGGCAGCAAAGATAAAACTTCCGGAAAGAATATTGAAACATGCCTCGCAAATGGAATATCGGTTGCCAGCGTGGGTTACCGGTTGACTAGCGAAGCTATCCTGCCCGCCCCCGTACATGATGCGGCCCGGGCGATTCAGTTTTTACGGTCCAAGGCAAAAGAGTGGAAGATCAACAAAAACAAAATTGTGCTTACCGGAGGCAGTGCCGGTGGATGCACCTCGGTATGGCTCGCCTGCCATGATGATCTGGCGAACCCAAACTCCAAGGACCCTGTCGAAAGGGAATCCACCCGGGTCCAGGGAATCAGTGTGTGGGGAGCCCAGACCGCAATTGATCCAAAACTGATAGAACCATGGATAGGGAAAAATGTTTTCCATAGAATGATTTATCTATCCGTTGGGGAGCAAAATATAGAGGATGCCCTGAAAAATTATTCCAAGCACGAAGCTCTCTACAAAGAGTTTTCCGGCTACTACCACCTAACCCAAGATGATCCTCCCATTTACTTAGGCTATGGGGGAGATATGAGCACCCCGGCCAAAAACATTGGCCATGGCATCCACCACGGCCTATTTGGGGTGGAGTTAAAGAAAAAGTCCCAAGAAGTGGGGCATAACAAGGTGTATCTCAACCTGGGAGGAAAGGACGAAAACGGAAAACCTGTTTCTAACCTAGACCCGGTACTTGAACTTCTGCTGAACTAGGCGACCATGCATCATCGCCTAGTAGTCCTTTTGCTACCCTTTCTCTTCGCAGGAGAATGGCGTATCACTGCGCTCGCTGAAGAAACGCCAAGCAAACCAAACATTGTGGTGGTAATGACCGATGACCAGGGATGGTCGGACCTTGGTTGCCACGGGCACCCCATAGTACGCACACCCAACCTCGACCAGATGCACCATCAAAGTGTCCGCCTGAGCAACTTTCATGTGGACGCTTTTTGCTCCCCTACCCGGGCGGCTTTGCTTACGGGAAGAATGTCGCAACGGACAGGGGTCACCTCGACCTATGGCTTACGCAACCTGCTCCGAACCGATGAAGCGATCCTCCCTGAGTATTTTAAAACTTCTGGATACCAAACAGGAATCTTCGGAAAGTGGCATCTCGGAGGAAATTACCCCTACCGCCCGATTGACCGTGGGTTTGACGAGTGGCTGGGCCTTGGCAATGGAGGAGTGGAATTGGCAGATGACCTGTGGGATAACGACCGTATGGATGACCGCTACTGGAATAACGGAGAGATTGTTCGTCGGGATGGGTTCTGCACCGATGTCTATTTCGATGAGGCCATGGAGTTTGCCCGCCAAAATAAAAGAAACCAAAAGCCATTCTTTATCTACCTTCCGACCAATGTCCCCCACCGGGCAAACAATGTGCCCAAAGAGTGGATGCAGCCCTACCTTGACCAGGGGTGCAACCAAGAACAGGCATCTTTCTATGCAGGGATCACCCGGGTGGATTGGAATATGGGCAGGATGATGAAATTTTTAGACAAAGAAAAATTATCGGAAAATACCCTGCTCCTTTTTCTAACCGACAATGGGTCCATTCTCCCTATCCGGAAAAAAGGGACTGATATCGACTCAGTCTCCGGGCGAAGGGGAATGAAAGGGAAACTCTACGAAGACGGCCACCGCGTGCCCCTGTTTATCCGCGGCCCCGAACATCTGATCGGAAAGCCAAGGGAGCTTTCGATCTTTAGTGCCCATGTGGATTTGCTGCCCACCTTCATCGACCTGTGTGACCTTGGTAGACCCAAGCGGTTGAGCTTGCCAATCGATGGCCGGAGCTTGGTTCCCGTTTTACAAGGCTCCGATGACTGGGCAGACCGCACTCTTTTTCTCCACACTCAAAATGGAGTTGAAGGCCCGCAGAAATTTGAGGAAGCCCTGGTTATGACTGAAAAGTGGCGACTCATTTATCACACACCTGATCACTCCGAACTTTTTCAGATAAAGAAGGACCCCTCCCAGTTACATGACCTATCTGCCAAATTCCCGGAAGTGGTAGATCGGCTCAAAAAAGAGTATGAAGAATTTTGGGGGAAACTTGGGCAGGACCGTCCACTGGAACGCCCCCGCCTCTCCTCACAATCCACCACCTGGTTGACCAATGGTTGGCAGAGATCCATCCGCGAGGGCATTACGGGGAGTGGAAGTTGGCCCGTTGCCGTTGAAGAATCAGGGGCTTATCTATTCGAGATACGAAGGTGGCCACGCGAGGCGGGCATGATTGCGATGCGTGCCTCCCTGCCTCCGACCAATGATCCGAAGATTGAATATGTGGGCAACAAGGGAGGCGATATTCCAGGCAAGGCTTTGGACATAAATGCGGTTGAGTTTTCGATTAAAAATGAGCTCACCTTAAGAAAGGAAATTGCCACTGATACTGAATCTGTAAAATTTGAAGTCCCCTTAGAAGAGGGCACCCTGGATCTTTCTGCCAAGCTCATTTTTAAAAGCGGAAAAAAGATTGGAGCCCCGTATCTTTACATTTCTAAAATTCAGCCTTAGCCCATCCAATTTTATGAAAAGATTATTCTTCATCACTCTCCTTTCCTTTGGTTCCACGATCTTGGCATCGGGGTCCGTGAAAAAACCAAACCTCATCCTTATTATGTCGGATGACATGGGGTATGAGTGCGTTCGGGCCAATGGGGGCACATCCTACCTGACACCCCACCTCGATGAGCTCGCCAAGACCGGTGCACGCTTTACCCATTGCTACTCGCAACCTCTGTGCACCCCATCCCGCGTTAAAATCATGACGGGAATGTCCAATGCCAGAAACTATGTACAATTTGGCGTGCTCGACCGCAAGCAGACCACCTTTGCTCACCTGCTAAAAAAGGAGGGGTATGGCACTTGCATTGTCGGGAAGTGGCAACTGGGCAAGGAAATCGATTCCCCCCAGCACTTCGGTTTTGACGAATCCTGCCTATGGCAACATACCCGTGCGGCCAGAGATCAGGGGAAGGATACCCGCTACCCCAACCCCCATCTCGAAATCAACGGGCAGGCCAAAGATTACAACAATGGAGAATATGGGCCCGATGTGGTAACGGATTACCTCTGCGATTTCATCGAACGCAACCAGGACCGCCCCTTCCTCGGTTACTACCCAATGATTCTACCTCATGACCCCTTCCGCCCCACTCCGGACAGCCAGAACCCAAAGTCCAAGGATGGTACGCGTAACTATCGGGACATGGTCACCTATGTGGATAAAATGGTGGGCAAGATCGTAAGCAAGCTCGATGAATTGGGCCTAAGGGAAAACACCCTCGTTCTTTTTACCTGCGATAACGGGACTTCTGGAGCGATCAAATCCGAACTCAATGGCAAAATGGTACAAGGAGGCAAGAGACAGATGACGGATGCAGGTACTCATGTTCCCCTGATCGCCAACTGGCCCAAGACCATCCCTGAAAAACAGGTCATAGGGGATCTGGTGGACTTCAGTGATTTTCTCCCCACCCTGTTGGATGCGGCCCAATCTCCCCTACCAACGAATATCCCTTTGGATGGACAGAGTTTCCTTCCTCAAATCACCGGCAAGCAAGCAAACCCAAGAAAGTGGGTGCATTGTTATTACCGTAGGGGAAACGAGAAAGCCCAGCAATGGGCCAGAACCCAGCGGTACAAACTCTATAACACTGGAAAATTTTACGATGTATCCAAGGACAGACTGGAAAAGAACCCTCTAGGCACATTAACCACTGAGCAGAAGAAAACCAGAGCCATGCTGCAGGGCGCACTCGATCAATTTGATCCGAACAAAGAGGCAAAAGGAACGGACCTCTTCGCCAATGGCAATTTCTCCCAATGGAGCAAAATTAATGGACAACCTGTCCAAGAAGGATGGAGGTTCGAGGAGGGTGTGGTTCATCGATTCAGCAAAGGAGGGGACATTATTACCAAGGAAGCCTACAAGGACTTTGAATTATCCTTTGAATGGAAAATTTCCAATGCTGGAAACAGTGGTGTAAAATACCGGACCCAGGGAAAACTTGGACTCGAATACCAGGTGCTCGATGACTTAAATCACCGGGACAATCAAATCTCCTCGCATTTAGCAGGTTCGCTTTACGATTTAGTCCCCGCACCCAAGAACAAACCTCTTTTGCCTGTTGGGGAGTGGAACCAGGCAAAAATTATTGCCCAAGGAAATCTCGTCCAACACTGGATGAATGGAGAAAAGATCGTCGAGATCTCAATCGATTCTCCTGAATGGAAGGATTGTTTTCAGAAGAGCAAGTACAAGGCACAGAACGGATTTGGTTCCTGGACTGGACCGATCCTTTTGCAGGATCACAGCGACCCTGCCTGGTTCAGGAATTTACGGATCAAGAAATTGTGAGGAGTGGAAAGAAAAAAGGACTTCTGCTTTTTCTATGCATTTTTTCCCTCCCGTTGGGGGCGGAGACTTTTTTCGCCAATGGGATCAAAATCGGAGAGGTCACTCAGGACTCGGCCATCCTATGGACGAGACTGACCAGGCACGCTACCGCCCATATCGATGGGGAAAAATTCCGCAAGGTCCCAAAGCACGCCCCGCAAATCCCTAAAGGGAAAAGCCTCGCCGATATGGAGGGTGCCGTCTCTGGCATTGCCGGAAGTGTACGCATCTCTTGGCAGAGCCAGGGAGTGGAGGCGACGAGGACAGAGTGGCTACCGGTGGACGAGGACCGGGACTTTACCCGCAAGCTGGACATAAGAGGCCTCCTCCCTGGACGGGCCTACGAGGTGCAGGTCGAAAGCCGCTCGGCAAAAGGAAAAGCTGGTCAAACCATACGGGGAAAATTTCGGACTGCACCCTCTCCGGAGATGATGGCCCCCATTAAATTTGTGGTTACTTCCTGCCAGGACTACCCGAGAAGGGATACTCCCGATGGGCATCAGATCTACCCAAATATGCTCAAACTGGACCCGGACTTTTTTATCCATACCGGAGATATTGAGTACTATGACAAGCCCATGCCCTGGGCAACCAATCGGGAACTGGCCAGGTTCAAGTGGAACCGACTCTATGGCCTGCCCCACCTAGCCCATTTCCACACGCAGTTGGCGAGCTACTTCATGAAAGATGACCATGATACCACCAGCAACGACTCCTGGCCTGGGGTGGATTTTATGGACCTAACCTGGGAACAGGGAAAGGACTTATTCCAAGAACAATTCCCCGTCCGAAAAAATAACTACCGAACCGTTCGCTGGGGCAAGGACTTGCAAATCTGGATGGTGGAAGGCCGAGACTTCCGTAGCCCCAACAACCAGCCGGATGGACCTGAGAAAACGATCTGGGGAAAGATACAAAAAGAGTGGTTCTTCCGCACTTTTGAGGAATCGGATGCCACCTTTCGTTTACTCATCTCCCCCACCCCGGTGGTCGGACCGGACCGGTCCTCCAAAAATGACAACCATGCCAACAAAGGCTTCACCCACGAGGGCGATGAGATAAGAGATTTTCTCGCCTCCCATAAAAATACCTATGTGATCTGCGGAGACCGACACTGGCAATATGTCTCCGTCGACCAGCAAACCGGGCTAAAGGAATTCTCCTGTGGTTCCTCCTCCGATGCACACGCATCGGGCTGGAAGGAAGAACACCGTTCCCCAGAACATCGTTACCTCAAGGTGCAGGGCGGGTTTCTTTCCATTGAGGTAAAGCGGGAAGAAGGACAACCTTTCCTTGTAGCGACCCACCACGAGGTCAGCGGAAAGCCCAGTAACATCGATCGAAATCGTGCAAATTAATTCCTATGACCATAAATACTGTTCTCATTTTTTTAGCCGCGATGATCGTGGTTTCTATTTTCATTCTTTTGGAGAACAGATCCAAGCGAAACAGGGTATCGCCAAACAACTTGGGTGAAGTGGGGTTTAGAATCACCAAAAGCATTCTCATTTTCTTACTCACCCTGACTGTGCTGGCTGGATCTCTTCTATTAATAGGACCGCAGATTGTACCCATCGTTGCGGTATCCTTCGGCCTAGGAACTTTCTTTATTTGCACAAAATCCTTTCTTTCCCTCGTCTTCTTTGGTTATCCACTCACCTTTGGTTTGGTGTCCGCCTACATTGGTTTTTACGAGATGAATAATTATGCCAATGATTCTGAATTTTGGATAGCCATAGGAATCGGTTCCTTGGGAACCATGCTTGTTTTTCTCGGCTTTTGGAAAACATTATTCCGTCCGGAAGCCAATTAATCCTTACCTGCTGCAGCTACTCAGTTTCATGAAAAACTTCTTATCACTGATTTTCATCTCAACTTGCCTGACTGCATCCGTTGGCTCTGCTCAACCCAACGGAAAGATTAAGAACATCCTCCTGATTATGTCAGATGATTTAAAGGCCAGTGCCCTTCCCGCCTATGGTGACCCAATTTGCCAGACCCCCAATCTCGATCGGTTGGCCGCCCAAAGTATGGTCTTCGAGCGGGCCTACTGCCAGGGA
>JAQCIX010000068.1 GCA_027593365.1 Verrucomicrobiota bacterium | reverse complement strand
TGTCAAAGAGAAACCATTCACATTGTGAATAAGATGAGAAAAACTTTTACTCAAAATTCTAATTTACCTTGTTGAATCAAATCTTTTTTCAGCCCAATAGACGACAGCTATACCTCCTAGAATAAGACCAATTGAATAAAACTGACCTCTTGACATTCCCATGATGAGAGAAGCATCTGGTTCACGAAAAAATTCCCCCAAAATACGTGCAATCGCATAAATGATTAAAAATTCTCCTCCAATTCGACCAGGCTTTCTCTGGTACAGGTTAGTTTTCCAAAATCTTAGTTGCACGATAATAAATACAAGAAAACCTTCCAACATAGCCGCATAAAGTTGGGAAGGGTGTCGGGCGATCCCTAGTGCGAAATCTGGTGCTTTCGGGAATAGAACTCCCCAGGATACCTCAGTCGTTCTTCCCCAAAGTTCACCATTTACAAAATTAGCCAATCTGCCAAAGAACAAACCTGGAGGCACAATGGTTGCGATTAAGTCCGCAACTGGCCAAAAGGACTGATGAGATTTTCGAGTATACCAAAAGGTAGCAATAATGACTCCGATGAATCCTCCATGGCTAGCCATCCCTCCTTGCCAAACATAGAAAATCATCAATGGGTCACTCAGGAGTTCCTCAGTTCGGTAAAGAAGGGCAAACCCAATTCTTCCCCCAAGCAAAACGCCCAGGATTTGAAAGGTCATTAAATTTAGGATTTGTTCCTTATTATAGGGGCTTCTTTGCTTTTTATAGGCAAGTAAGAGGAGGTAATAAGCAGTCAAAAAACCAGCTAAATATGAAAGACCATACCAACGGATACCACCTGGTCCCCAATTCCCCCAAGATTCTGGAAATTTCCATAAAAATGGGCTGAGATTATGAACCCAAGGCGAGACAAATAATTCCAACATAAATAGGGTGGCTAGCAAATGAAGTTATAGATTTTGTGAAGTCTTTAAATTATGTCTGCGTTTAGCCAGTTCTCTCATATCAACAGCCAGATCATCATGTTCAAAAATTTCCTGCCCCAAAATGCTTTCGATGATATCTTCCATAGCTAAAACACCAGCAACTGAACCAAACTCATCGACTGCAATGGATAGTTGAGAATGCTCCGAAAGCAGAAGTCGAAGAGCTTTGTCCGCACTAGCATTTTCTGGGATAAATAATGGATGTAGGGCCAAATCTTTGAGGATTGTTCCTGGATTATCTTCAACCATGGAATTGTGTAAATCTCTCCTACGAACAATGCCTGTGACATGATCGATATTATCAGCATAAACAGGAATCCGAGCAAAAGGTACATTTGGGTATAGATCAAACACCTCTCGAACCGTGATATTCTGATCAAATGCAAGCATCACTGTTCTTGGTGTCATAATTTCACTGACTTTAACTCCATCTAGTTTTAAGGCATTGGTTACCCAATCACTTTCATCTGATGAGAGAGTTCCTTCCTTGGCTCCCTTTTTGGCGAGGAGGATGATTTCCTCTTCATCTTTCTCAGATGATTTTTCTTTTGGAGGAACCATGGCACGCATGGTGAATTTACAGATTTTAGAAAATGGGGACATTAAAATTCTTACCAAAACGAGGGGGGTTACTAAAAAGCCAAGCATTTCACTTCGGTAAATAACCGTTAAATTTTTGGGAAGAATTTCTGAAAAGAAAAGTATGCCCAAGGTCATACCACCGGCAAAAATAAGGATGGAATTACTTCCGCCTCCCAAGGCTTTCTCTGCTAACCCGCCTGCAAGGGTAGCTCCTAGGGTATTAGCAATTGTGTTAAGGCTGAGAATGGCAGAACTTGTTTCATCGATTTCCAACCTATATTTCTCAAGTATTTTTCCTCTTTTAGGAGATCTTCTTTTAAAGCTCTCAATCTCAGCGGTTGTGACGCTCAAGACCATCGCTTCAAGGATCGAGCACAGGGCAGAAACACCAATCGTTAAAGCAACAGCGATAACTAATTGGGTGATCATTCAAAAATCAATTCTTGTCCTTTGACAGAGCGGTGACTCATCTTTTTATTACAAACAACTTGTAAGCCAGTTTTGGCAAGCTTTGAAAATGTCTGATTTAAAAAAACTAACTTCACACGAATTCCATTTGGCTAAAGGAGCCAAATTCACCTCTTTTGCAGGTTGGAATATGCCGGTTTCTTATGGTAGTTCTCTAAGCGAGCACCTTTCTGTCCGAGAGTCTGTTGGTTTGTTTGATGTTTCTCACATGGGCGAGATTGAAGTTTTGGGCCCACAATCAGTTGAGTTTTTAAATTATGCCCTAAGTAATGACATTAAAAATTGTAATCCAGGGCAAGCTCAGTACACGATTTTATGCCAGGAAGATGGTGGGACTTTGGATGATTTGATTGTTTATTGTAGGACGGAGCAGAGCTTTCTCCTTTGTGTCAATGCTTCCAATGTCGAGAATGATTTTCAAGTCATATTGGAAAGGTCCACTCCATTTGAATGCGAGGTCATTAATCGGTCCTCTTCCTACGGTCAACTAGCTCTGCAAGGACCTCATGCGGAAAAGATTATTAATCAAGTTACGGATCAAAACCTCTCCTCTCTTCCTAAAATGCATTTTTTGGAGGGATTGTGGCTGGGAGGTTCATCGATTATTGCGAGAACAGGTTATACTGGTGAAGACGGCTTTGAAATTTACACAAGTCTGAGCGGTGTAAATGAATGGTTGGGTGCCTTTGATCAATTAGGCGTTCCAATGATTGGATTGGCCGCTAGAGACAGTTTGCGTCTTGAGGCTGGGTTTCCTCTTTATGGCCATGAGCTTTCTCTTTCAATCTCTCCAGTCCAAGCAGGATTAGCGTGGGCGGTTGGGTGGAATAAAGATGATTTTTGTGGGCAACAAGCTTTACTGAAGGAGAAAAAAAATCAGCCTTCCCATCGGATCGGCTATTTTATTGCAAGCGACCGTAGGATTCCTCGAGATGGGTGCCCAATTTTGAACCCTTCAGATGAAGAGGTTGGCACGGTATTATCTGGGGGATTTTCTCCCTTGCATGAAAAACCAATGGGGACTGCATTGATTGACTATGACAATTGGGAATCTAGAAAAGATGCTGGTTGGCATGCTTTACTTCGTAACCATAAGGTTCCAATCGAGTTTGGATTAGCTCCGCTGCGAAGAGCTCGTGCTTAGAACTAACTTAGGAGTATGACTTAGGTTTTCTTATGCTTTCGCGTCTTGAAATCCTTTAATCACAATGTCGATTCCTCCGAAATTTGAAAAATTTAAGCTTTCCACCATCACCTGTTCTAATTTTTGATTAAGCTGAGTCCTGATCTGTTTAACCTGGGAACCGGGTTCTACTTCTAATTTGACGAGGAGTCTAACTTGATTTGACTTAGTAAATATTTTGGTGGATGGAGAATGAACGCCTGGAAGGTCGGCACAAGACTTTCGAACGAGCTCCCTCAAGGCTTGTGGCGTAATCTTAACTGTTCCTTCATCGTCCGTAAAAACTGCTACTAACTTAGGTTGCGAAGAGCGGATTAATTTCCATAAGCAAAGCAGGAAAAAAACAATTGCTAAGCCGTACCAAAACAGGTGGGAGGAGATGACCTGTTTGGCATCAAGACTCAGATAGTCTTGAAATTGTGAAAGCATAACAAATGCTAATCAGAGTCTGGTCCAGACCATGTATCTTCGTCCTCGTCTCGGTCAAGAGACTCTTGCTTGATATCGTCAATGACGACATCAATCACAGAGGCATGATTCCCGGTCATTGATAAAATTTGGTCCCGAATCGCTTCCTGGATAATGGCTCCAGTTTTGGCAAGGTCTACCCCAAATCTCAATACGACACGGACTTCAATTTTATAAGTACCATCTTCTTGTTCGCTTACCGAAACTCCACGTTCGGATTCTTTTTTGGCAAAAAAGTCAGTTAAGCCTTCAACTACACCTGCACCACCGACATTAATGACTCCTTTTACACTTTGGGTAGCCAGCCGGACAATTCCAGCGACAACGCTGTGATTGATGCGAATGGTGCCAAGGCTTCCACTTTCCTCGGAGAAGGTAGGAATGCTGTCTTCAGAGTCAGGATTTGTTTTCTTTTTGGTCATATTTAACAACTTTATTGAGTTTTCTTGAACACATCTTTGGGGGCACGAGCTAAAAATTCTCCTACATAAGAGGTCGTTGCCTCGCCTTGTCGGAAACCTGGATCGAGAATGATGGCCTTTAAGAATTCGATATTGGTATCAATCCCACGGATGATGTATTCACTGAGGGCACGATACATTCTGTCTAGTGCGATTTTACGAGTACTGCCATAGGTAATCAGCTTTGCGATCATGCTGTCGTAGTAAGGGGAGACGGTGTAGCCTCCATACACATGAGAATCAACTCTCACACCATGTCCTCCAGGTGCATAATATAAACCAATGGTTCCGGGAGAGGGAGTGAATCCATTTGCTGGGTTTTCAGCACAAATTCTACACTCGATCGCATGCTTGTTAAACGAAACTTCTTTTTGTGAGATGCTCAATCGATTGCCAGAGGCTATGTTAATTTGTTCCTTGATCAAGTCGATGCCAGTCACTTCTTCAGTAACTGCATGTTCCACCTGAATTCTCGTATTCATTTCAATGAAATAGAAATTTCCTTTCGCATCGACTAGGAATTCAATGGTTCCAGCATTCACATAGTCTGCGGCTTGTGTTGCTTTAATAGCAGCTTTACCCATTCGAGCTCGGAGGTTTTTATCGAGGAAAGGGGAGGGGGCCTCTTCAATTACCTTCTGATGCCTCCTTTGCACGGAACAATCACGTTCTCCGAGATGGATCACATTACCATGCTTGTCTGCGAGGACTTGAAATTCAATGTGCCTTGGATCTTCAAGGTATTTTTCAACATAAAGAGACCCATTTCCAAAAGCTTTTGTTGCTTCCAATCGAGCAGCTTGAAATTCTTTCGCAAAACTCACAGAATTGTGGGCAATTCTCATCCCTCTTCCACCACCTCCTGCTACCGCCTTGATGATAACCGGAAAGCCAATCTTTTGAGCAACTTTGATTGCTTCCTTTTCATTTTCAATCGGACCATCACTACCAGGGATAATAGGAACACCATTTTTACTTACTGTCTCCCGAGCCATGGCTTTGTCTCCCATTTTGCCAATGGTTTCCGCCTTTGGGCCAATAAAATTGATGTTGCAGGAGGCACATTGTTCGGCAAATTCAGCGTTTTCTGAAAGGAAGCCATAGCCTGGGTGAATGGCATCAACATCAGCAATTTCAGCAGCACTTAAGATGCGGTCCGCTCGTAAATAACTTTCTGAACCCATTGCTGGACCTATACAAATGGCCTCATCTGCTAACTGTACATGAAGCGATTGCTCATCAGCTTCGGAGTAGACCGCAAGGGTTTGAATGCCAAGCTCACGGCAGGCACGAACGATTCGAAGAGCGATTTCTCCCCTATTTGCTATGAGGATCTTACGAATCATTAGAGTTAAGCAGGGCGAATTTTAAACAAAGGTTGGCCAAACTCAACGCTTACACCATCCTCTATCAAAGTTTCCACAATTTCACCTGAGAAATCCGATTGAATTTCATTCATGACTTTCATGGCCTCGATAATACAAAGTACATCTCCTTTTTTCACTTTATCCCCAACTTTGACGAACTCAGGGTCCTCAGGTGATGGTCTTCGGTAAAAAGTACCAACCATAGGAGAGGGAAAAGATTTCGAATCATCACTTTTGGCAGAGGGAGACGGCGTTGCAGATGTGGGTGCAGCTTGCGTGGGCACCCCAATGGCACTGGGTTGAGACTGCACGACGACCTCTCTTTGCATTACGGCTCCTGCACCGGGCCTCGCCATCCTTAACTTTAAGTCTTTGAGCTCGATCTCAAGTTCAGTGAGATCAGATTTCTGCATTATTGATACAATTCCTTTTAGTTCACTTAAGTCCAATCTACTGTCCTCCCAATTTGAAAATTAACATTTGTTTCTATCAAAGCTGATTTGGCACTACATGCAACGCTTGTTTTTGTAGGGACAAGCAAAATTAATCGATTTAAGGGGAGAGGGGATTGGCTCCTAGATAAATAGACCAATCAGGATCATCCCAATGTCCCTGAATTTTCAGTTTGCTCAGTTTTGAAAGTGGATCTGCTAAATTAACAATTTGTTTCAATACGGGGATATTGAGATTACCTGCAACTTGGAACCTAGCCAAAAGATCCACCTGCTCAATGACCCAATTTACCTCTCCATTGGCAGTAAATTTGGATAAAGGCCCTGAAAGGATAGCTTGGTCAAAGGAAATCCGATCATGTTCTAATTTGAAGGGTGCTTCTAATTTGTTAAAATTGAGAGCATCCGAGGGCAGTGGAAGATTAAAGGCTCCTAATTTATTTCTTATACCTCCTAGGATATGAATCGATCCAATGTCCACATCGTAGATTTCAGCTTTTCCGGTTCCTTCAAAATGTTTGAGATCTGAAATAGGTCCTTCTGCCCTAATCGAAAAATTAATTTTGCCATCAGCCTCTTTGTAATCTTCGGTTTTTGTGTTGATTGGTTCTTTCTCCAGGTTTGTGGATTTACCATTGTGTTGAGAAGAATTGGAAAAATTTTCGAATAATTTATTTCGGTCAGCGTTTTTGAGATCCAAGGAGAGTGCAATGTGATCAGAACTCACGGAGGTTTCTGAAATGGACAAGTTACCGGACCCACCATTGATTCCAAAGTCATCAAAATCTGCCCGGATTAATCCATCCTTTTGTGTTACATGACCTTGGGCATAATCGAAATTCAAACCAGCATAGGAGAAAGGTTCATCTGCGGATAAATATAATTCAAACTGAGAATTATTTTGATCAGTACTTGGCAATTCCTTCTTAATAATAGTGCCATTTCCTGAGCAAAATACGGAGGAGACATTGAAGTCCGCTAAAGCGTTTATAACTTCTTTCCCGAAAATATTTTTTCCTTCATTTAACGGAAAGTCACCTTTGATCCGGAAGGACAGAAGAGTGTGGCTTTTTTCCAATGACCGAGGAAAAACTAACGATCCATTCATAACACCTTGGTTATGAGTTATATTTCGAGCATCCAATCGGGTCGATTTACCATCCACAGAGACACCAACCACAGAGTTCTGGAATTGAAAATTTCGAAAACCTAATTTTTTTGTTTTGATCTCTCCGATTGTTACCGAATTGCCAGGTTCTCCACCCCATATTCCATAAATTGAGAAATTTCCTTTTGGAGTTTCTTCACTAAAGGAGAAATCTTTCCAAATGGGCATCCACCATACACCAAGCCAGTTATTAATGTCTGGTGGGTGGCAAGTCCCGTCTATGAGAAACCTGTATTCAGCAGGTTGCCATTTTTGGTAGTAAGTTCCAGTGACCTCGCTAAGCCCAAGCTTTCCATAGGCATGATGTATGAAAATAGAGAAATCTTGGGCAACTTCTCCTTTGATAAGAAAGTCCCCAGATGGACTCTCTAATGCCGAAAATTCATTTGCTTTAAGGATAAATTGAACCTGGGAACCGGTGGTGATGGGAGTTGGATTGGGATAAAGTTTAACAGCTAGATGATCTCCTTTCACAACCTCAAGTTCACCTTGGGGCAATTTGACCTTAAAATCACTAGATATTGGCCTCAAATCCAAAAAGCCACTCCCGTACCATTTTTCATTTCTTTTAAATAAACTTAACGAAATTTTGGTTCCATTACTTTCAGAAAAACATTGAAGATTCATCCCTTCTTGGTCGTCGTAAGAGTGAATTGAAATGGGTGTGGTTTTTCCTGCTAATTTACCACTTATATCTAGACTGGAGAAGGAAAGAACAGAATTTTTATTAAAGAAATAAGAATCTTCCCACAAATATCGTCCTTCACTTTTAAATTTGGGATTACTCAACTGAAAGCTAGCAGTCTCGGTAACAAAGGTAACTTCATCAGCAATGGCTTCTAGTTTGTATTCTAGGAAAGGCTTAATTGCTGAAACCACATCGAGGGATGCGATGGCTGAAAAATTTCGAATGTAAGATGAGCTTTTTACACCTTGTTCAATTTGCTTGATATGAAATCTGGCAGATTCTTCGTTATTGGACCCTACGATATCGATGCTAGTCGGAGGCAGATGTTGGACCCAGTTTCGTATTTTGTCTCTTACCAAAGATATTTTCTGCACAAGATGGCCAACATCTATCGGCTCACTATTTTTTTGGATAGGTTTTGTTTTTAGAATTTTTATTAGATCTGCTGAGTGGAGGAAAAATTTTGTTTGAACCGGTCCAAATCCAATCCTTGATTTAACCAAAAATGTATTTTTTTTTGGGTTTTGTTCGATGAGTAGTTCCGAGAACTCCAAATCATTACTTTGCTTTACAGAGGGAAGAATATGTCCATCTGAAAGTGCAATACTGTCAATTATGGATATGGGAGATTGAGTGTCGAAAAATGGACTTAGACTAACTGAAAGATCATTGATTTGAATTAAGTTAGTTTGCTGAAACCATAAATTAAAAGAACCAA
>JAQCIX010000067.1 GCA_027593365.1 Verrucomicrobiota bacterium | reverse complement strand
AGCCAAAATCCAAACAGGCGAAAAACGGACGCTAAGCATCCAGCCAAATAAGATAGGGTAAAAGGGCGGAACATCTAAGACTCTAGATTAAGTGGATAAAACCCCGTGCCGCAAGAGGTTTTTCACTTGTAAATCGTTCGATTAACTTCCGATTTCTTGTGCGTAAGAACTGGAATCCAATAACTTCCCGATAGATTCTTCAGAATCGGCCCGAATCTTGATCATCCAGCCTTCTCCATAAGGGTCGGAATTCACACGATCCGGGGAATCATTTAGATCCTCGTTTACTTCTATCACCTCTCCTGAAATAGGCATGTATAAATCCGAAGCAGCTTTGACAGATTCAACCACGCCAAAAACCGCTTTTTCTTCATAGTGAGAACCAACCTCCGGTAGTTCCACAAAGGTAACATCACCCAAGCTGTCTTGTGCATGATCGGTAATGCCAACCACGCATTCATTACCCGAAGAACTCACCCACTCGTGGTCCGCAGTATATCTTAAATTTTCTGGAATGCTCATGTATTAGAAAGTGATTTGAATGAGGGAAGAGATGAATTCAAGGCAAAAGAATCAAACTTAGGGATTCCCGATCCTCACACCGTCCGCAACTACGCCATTTTTGGTTACGATTACAATACCGTCTCGGACATAAACATTTTCTCCTGAATCTGCCCAACCCTCTTCCATTCCTTTGGGGCTCAGGAAAACATTTTTCCCGATCCTGGCATTTTTATCAATAATGGCATCCTGTATCTGAGCACCATCCCCGACTCCCAACCCAGGGACATCCTGTTTCGAATGGTCATCGTAGTAATCTGCACCCATCATTACCACGCTTTCCAGTTTGCAACCCTGCCCAATAATGGATCTTTCAGCCAATACGCATCGATTCAACGCAGATTCTCCAATCATACTGCCAGAGGCAATGGTTGTTCGGGTAACAGAACACTTGCCAAGTTTCGCAGTTGGTAGAATATCTGAGCGATTGTAGATGGGTCTTTCCCCCTCATAAAAGTCAAAAGCAGGCACTTCATCGGTCAGTTGGAGATTGGCATCAAAAAATGCTTTCACGGTACCAATATCTTCCCAGTAATCATCAAATATGTGACAGCGAATATCCTTCTGACCAACCAAGGATGGTATAATTTCCTTACCAAAATCAGTCGCATCTCCACTCAATGCATCTTCCATCGCGGTGGCATTAAACACATAAATACCCATCGATGCCAGGCAGCGGTCTAGCTCTCCCCCACCCGCTTTTAATTCAGGGGGAACTAATCGGGCAATTACCTCCGGATCCGTAGGTTTCTCAACAAAATCCACAATCTTGGAGTCTTCCCCAACCCGAAGTAAGCCCAATCCCGACGCCTCGCTGGTAGGCACAGGTTTGGCAGCAACCGTTACATCTGCACCTCGTTCCAAGTGCTCCTCAACCATTTTGGAAAAATCCATCCGATAGAGTTGGTCCCCAGAAAGAATGACAAAAATATCCTCCGGCTTGGCATGAAAATGAATCATATTTCGACGCACTGCGTCGGCCGTGCCCTGGTACCAGTTATCTCCGTGCTCGGTCTGCTCGGCAGACAAGATTTCCACATACCCCCGACCGAAACGGTCAAAGCGGTAGGCATCAGTCACATGGCGGTGTAAGGACTCGGTGTTAAATTGACTGAGCAGGTAGATTTGATTGTACCCAGAGTTGATACAATTGCTTATGGGAATATCCACCAACCGGTATTTCCCACCCAGAGGAACCGCTGGCTTACACCGCAGTTTAGTTAGTGGATAAAGCCGGGTGCCACGGCCTCCCCCCATGATTACACAATGAACGGAATAAGGAGCGGGACTGTAGCTGGATTTTTTCATAAGGCACTTACGGGAAGATTACATGCTCGCATTTGCGGATGGTTGGTTTACATGTCTCCATGTGGAAATCGAAACTCTTACAATCGCAAACACAAAAATCGAACTTCATCAAATTTTGCTCGTTCTTCGACAATTTGGTGCATAAGCGTCGCTATCAAGATAAGTGTCCGTGGATTCAAATTTTTCGTTCGTCCCTCCCCTTTCGCAATTTGAAGAACTTTCTAAGTCCTTCGACTTAATTGCTGTTCAGGCACGCTTTAGTGCAGACTCTGAGACCCCCCTTTCTGCTTATGCAAAACTATCCGACCAAAAGCCCGCTTTTCTTTTTGAATCGGTTGTGGGGGGAGAACAAGTTAGTCGCTTTTCTTTTGTCGGATTTTCTCCCCGAAAGATTATTTCCTGCGGACACCAGCAAACCACGCTCTTAGAAACGGGCCAGCCACCCAAAAGTATCCCAACCCCCGCAGATCCTTTACAATTGGTTGAGCAAGAAATCTCAGCACTTAAATATTTTAGCCCGCTCAAGGATGGTCGTTTTTCGGGTGGAGCCGTGGGGTACCTCTCCTATGAATATGCCAACCGCGTTGAAAATACCGTACCAATTGCGGAGCAGGATGATCTGAATCTCCCCCTGCTCTACTTTATGGTCACCGACCTTCTGCTTATTTTTGACCATGCCCAACAGAGCCTGACCATCTGTGCCAATGTTTCTCCCGGGCAGGATCCTGCACAGGCTTATCAGAATGCTTGCCAGAAAATTCGCGATACCCGAGACCGCTTGCTTGCTCCATCTGCTCTTTGTCCTGCACCCCTTCACGAAATCGGTGACCCGGAAGTTCCCTTGGGTAATTACACGGAGGAAGAATTCAGCAAACATGTTGAACAAATCAAAGAATATGTGCGATCCGGTGATGTGATCCAAACCGTCCTTTCCCAGCGTTTTGAAATTCCATACAAGGGCGACCCCATTCACCTTTATCGCTCCATTCGGGCGATCAATCCATCTCCCTACATGTTTCTCCTGGAAGGAGAAGACTTTTCTATCGTCGGAGCCTCCCCAGAAGTTCATGTACGATTGCAGGAAGGAGAGGTCCTGATACGCCCGATCGCGGGTACCCGCCCCAGAGGAAAAACCACCAAAGAAGACCGTTCACTCGAACAGGAATTGCTTGCCGATGAAAAAGAAAAGGCGGAGCACTTGATGCTGGTTGACTTGGCGCGTAATGACATCGGAAGAGTCTGTGAAATTGGGAGTGTCCGGGCGGCGGAGTATATGACCATCGAGCGCTACTCCCATGTGATGCACATTGTTTCTCAGGTTGTGGGCAAGCTATCGCCCGAAAAAAATGCCTTTGATTTGATGCGTGCGACCTTCCCGGCCGGTACCGTGAGTGGGGCTCCCAAGGTAAGGGCTATGCAAATCATCGCAGAATTGGAAAAGCTTCAACGCAATGCCTACGCCGGAGCTTTGGGTTACTTTGGGTTTGAAGGAAACCACGATTCCTGCATCGCTATTAGAACAGCCATGCTCAGCAAAGGAAAAATCCACTTACAGGCCGGTGCGGGCATAGTAGCCGACTCTGTCCCTGAAAATGAATTCCAGGAAACCATAAATAAAGCCAAAGGCATGCTTAAGGCGATTGCTTTAGCTGAACGAATTGAACAATCCAGTCGTCCAACCTCACAGAACTGATGCAACCGGCTCCTGAACAAAGCTCGCTCGATATTTACATGCAGCAAATATCGCAAATTCCACTCCTCACCGTACAGGAGGAGATAGAACTGGCTGCCAAAATAGCCAAAGGCGATGAAGAAGCCCGGGACACCATGATTACTGCAAATTTACGCCTCGTGGTAAAAATTGCTCAGGAATACTCCAATTTGGGACTCTCCGTACTCGACCTGATCAATGAAGGAAACATGGGGCTCATGAAAGCTGTGGAACGCTTTGATCCATCCAAAGGTGGGAAATTAAGCACCTATGCATCGTGGTGGATCAAACAGGGGATCAAGCGGGCATTGGCCAACCAAAGTAAAACAATTCGCTTACCAGTCCATATGGTCGATCGGGTCACCCAAATTCGTCGTTGTTCTGCAAAATTGTCTGAAAAATTAGGTCGTGATCCAACCGATGACGAATTGGCGGAAGAACTCAGTATGCCTTCCGCCCGCATATCTCACCTTCGCAATGTAAGTTTGCGTCCTGCATCCCTTGATTCTCCGATTAATGATGAGGATGGATCCACCTTGGGTGAGATTGTACCCGATGAACAATCCGTTGATCCTTTGGAAAGTTTACAATCGAAAAGCCTGGTTGGGGATGTCAACCAAGTCCTCGCCATGCTCGAACCCAGAGAAGCGGATATTATCCGACTGCGTTTTGGTCTGGATGGGCGTGATCCTCTTACCCTCGAAGAAGTGGGCGGCCAGATTGGGATCACCCGGGAAAGAGTCCGACAACTTCAGGAACAAGCCCTGCGCGATCTTCGTAACAAAATGGCAAAGTACGAAAAACAACGTACCTTGGAGGAAGTTAAGGTCGAGAAACAACAGGCTGAAAAAGCTCAACTCTTAAAAGATTTACTCCACAAAGATATTTCCGGGCTCACCAACCACCCCTTCCCGATCAACCTTGGGTAAAAATCCTTTCTTGGTCGTTTAAGCCTATTCTCTGAAGGAAAAAAGGGGTTCTTCTCCAATTATTTGAACAGTTCTTGATTTATTCCTTTTATAGGAGATTTTTAGAGAACCAAAAAAAGCCCCCGATCAGCATGACCAATCGGGGGCTTGAATAAGAATTAAATGATCAGATTTATTCTTGGGAGTCTGCGGTTGCTTCGTCCAGTAGATCACCAAGAGATGTGGTCAAGTCTTCACCTGACTCATCATAGGCAGCTACTTCCTTAGCCAACGCGTCCTCATCGTAGTCAGCCGCCTTGATACTGAGTCCGATCCGGCGCTCGTCCTTATCAATTTTGATCACGCGAGCCTTCACTTCTTCACCTTCCTTGAGATAATCTTTCACCTTCTCAATACGCTCCTCACTGATTTGACTGATGTGTACCAGTCCATCAATGTCGTGGTCGAGCTCAATAAAGGCACCGTAACCAGCAACGCGAGCAACCTTGCCACTCACCACATCACCCATGCGATAGAGACGATCAATCTCTTCCCATGGGTCATCTGTGAGCTGCTTCATACCAAGAGAAATCCTTTGGTTGTCGATATCGACTTCCAGCACGATGGCATCGACTTCGTCGCCCTTCTTCACCATCTCGCTTGGGTGGTTGATTTTACGAGTCCAACTCATATCGGAAACATGAACCATACCATCAATCCCTTCCTCGAGCTCGAGGAACGCACCATACGAGGTAAGGTTGCGGATTTTTCCGCGTACTCGTGCCCCTGGAGGATAATTGTGGGTGGCCATATCCCATGGATTGACATCGAGCTGACGAAGACCGAGAGAAATCTTTTGGTCTTCCTTTTGAATACCCAACACCACTGCATCCACTTCGTCACCCACGCTTAATACCTCACCAGGTTTGGTGATGCGCTTCGTCCAAGACATTTCAGTAACATGAACAAGTCCTTCCACACCCTCTTCCAATTCCACAAATGCACCATAAGGTACCAAGTTAACAACTTTTCCGCGAACCTTGGCATTGATGGGGAATTTACCTTCAATATCTTCCCATGGATTGGATGAAAGTTGTTTCAAACCAAGAGACACACGCTCGCGCTTTTGGTCCACTTCGATGATGCATACGGTGATTTCTTCCCCAGTCTTCACCATTTCGCTTGGGTGAGAAATCCGCCCCCAGCTCATATCGGTGATGTGGAGCAATCCGTCCAAACCATCCAAATCGATAAACGCACCGTAATCGGTGATATTCTTAACCATTCCACGACGGGTTTCGCCTGGTTTAATGCCGGTCAGGATTTCACGCTTCTTATCTTGGCGGCGCTCCTCTATCAGTTCCCGGCGGGATACCACGATATTTTTGCGCTCGCGGTTGATCTTTACGACCTTGAAGTCGAAAGTCTGTCCAACAAACTGATCCAAATTCTTAGGTGCCTGAATATCTACCTGAGAGGATGGTAAAAATGCATCCACTCCAATATTTACAACCAAGCCACCCTTTACCTTGGTGCGAACACGACCAGTTATAACGGATCCCTCCTCACAGGTATTGACGATCTTCTCCCAGTTTTTCTTTTGTTCAGCCTTATCGAAAGAAAGCTGTGGGTTTCCATCTCGGTCTTCCAATCTCTCCAGGAAAACCTCAATATCAGAACCAATTTCCAGTTCGCTGAGGTCTAAAAATTCGTGAGCAGGAATAGCTCCTTCTGCTTTGCCTCCAAAATCAATCACCACTTCTGTGGGACGGATTTCCATGACAGTTCCAGTAATTACGGAACCTTCCTTAAGTTGTTCAATTTTGCTCTCTGCGAGCAATTCTTCCATGACGGTACTCATGTATAATATAATAGTTGTTCTAGCCAAACGGATGGGATGCAAAAAATCGCGAATTTAGTAAATGCGAGCAATTCCCAACCGATGGGTTGAGGGTTAATGATAGTAAGTGATAAAAGAACGAAATGATTGAAAATGTAGAAAACCCGGTGCCCGGGCAAGGAGAAAAGAACCCTAATCTAAAGAGAAACCCCTACGGAACTACCTTATTTAGAGGATACTCTACGATACCCTCGGCCCCCATTGCCTTAAGGGCAGGAATCAAATCCCGGGAAACCTTTTTCTCAATCACTGTTTCCACAGCTACCCAGCTATCATCTGCAAGGGAAGAAACCGTGGGGTTACGCAACGCAGGCATTTGTTTGAGTGCATCCGCCAGTTTGGATCTTTCCAGATTTAACTTTAAACCGACTTTTCCGTCTGCCTGCAAAGCGGCATCCAGCATCAGGGAAATACTCTCGATCTTGGCCCGTTTTCCTGGATTCGCCCAAGCATCCTTGTTGGCGATTAGCACGGTATTCGTTTCCATTAAAACATCGACAATCCGAAGCTTGTTTGCACGCAGGGAACTGCCCGTCTCGGTAAGGTCCACGATCGCATCCACTAATTCAGGAACTTTTACCTCGGTCGCTCCCCAGGAAAATTCCACTTCTGCTTCCACACCATGAGAAGCCAGAAAATCTTTGGTTACCTGAACCAACTCGGTGGCAATTTTTTTACCCTGCAAATCTTTAACCGATTTAATATCGGATGCCTCAGGTACTGCCAGTACCCATTTGGAGATGCGATTCGATGCCCGGCTGTACACCAAATCGGTAACCACTTCCACATCCGACCCATTTTCCTTCACCCAATCCCGTCCAGTTAATCCGCAATCGAAAAAGCCATCCTCCACATATCGGCTCATTTCCTGAGCCCGTACAAATCGGCCATCAATCTCCGGATCATCCCAGCTCGGCGTGTAAGAGCGGGAACCCTTCGTGATATTAAAACCTGCCCGCGAGAAAAGTTTAAGAGTAGCGTCCTCCAAACTTCCCTTAGGGAGTCCAAAACTTAGTAAAGTGGTCATTTGGTTTCAGTAATAACAAAGACAAACAAATGCGAAAAGCCTGTTTTACCGACAAACTCAGGAAGATTGCTCGCCGATCAAGAATATCTCTTTTGGGCTTCCTCCCACGACTTGCTCATTTCCATCGCAGTAAAAATTTCCTCGAGTTTATTCATTGCAACTGGTCCTGGAGCCGTCTCGGAATACTCCGCATCCGAAATCAAGCGGATTAATTCTAAATTCCTTCTCAAATCTTCCCTGCGCTCATAAACCACACTGCAAAAACGCTTGGGAGTGAGCCGGCCAGCATTGGTAATCAAATTTTCCATATCCCCAAACTGTTGAATCCATTTCACTGCGGTTTTCGGACCGACACCGGAAAGTCCAGGAATGTTATCTGACTGGTCGCCAATGATTGCGAGATAGTCGAGAATGGAAACTGGGGAAACCCCAAATTTTTCATTCACTCCCTGTTCGTCTAACATACGCCAACCGATCCTTGGGTTTGCTGTGGGGGGCGGGAGTAATTGTCGCACACCCGGGCTTACCAACTGAGCAAGATCTTTATCCGAGGAAACAATGGTGATCTCGGTCCCCTCCCCTTGGAGCTGTTTGGTTTTGGTGGCAATTAAATCATCCGCTTCCAGCCCTTCTTTCTCAGCCCAACCGTAGCCCATCGCACCCGTCAGTTGCTTTACATACTCAAGTTGTTCGGGAAACCCTTCCGGTGGGCTACCCCGGTTGGCTTTATACTCGGGCAAGATGTTTTCGCGCTGCGGGCACCCACCCTTGTCAAAAAATACCCAAATTTCGTCCGGAGAAAAATCATCCTCCAGTCGCCAAAAGGAACGAACCCATCCATGAATCATATTGGTTGGGAATCCATCCGATCTGGAAAGTTCCCGGATCCCGTAAAAGGCCCGAAAGGCCAAATTGTGTCCGTCGCAAAGAAAGATTTTTTTCATAATATCCACCTCTTATCCATGATCGCCCCATAGCGGAGCAAGACCAAAGGGACTTATCTGCCTTCCCAATGGATAAGTTCGGCTTTGCAGTATTCAGGGAAAGCTTCTCCTATCCTCACTTTAGCCATACGGTTGGCCAAACCGATGCGGTCTTCATTCACCCGAACTTTTAGGTAATGATCTGTGTAAGCGAAATAGCTCCCATCTTTAGGATTTTCCAAAAGCACTCTCATTTCCCTGCCAAAGTGTTGGGCATGAAAATCCATTCGTTTCGATGCCGAAAGCCTGCGCAAGTGGGCACTCCTTTTTCTTCGCTCATCCATCGGCACCTGCACCGTGGATTTTGCAGCCGGTGTGCCCTCTCTTTCGGAGTAGGTAAATACATGGCAATACGCATATGGGCCCTCGAGAAAGGTGGCACAGGTTTCCAGAAAATCTTGGTCCGTTTCTCCGGGGAAACCCACCATCAAATCCGTACCGATACACAGATCGGGCACCGCTCGAGTCGCCCGTTCAAAGAATTGTTCCATTTCCGAAAGATTATACCTCCTTTTCATTCTCTGCAGGGTGCGGTCACACCCAGCCTGCATCGGCACATGTAAATATGGCATCAAAGGATGCAGGGGGTCAGCC
>JAQCIX010000066.1 GCA_027593365.1 Verrucomicrobiota bacterium | reverse complement strand
TAGTATTCTAAGTGGTGCGAAAGCTCCGGACCGGGACTTTTACTGGGTGCAGGGCAACCGTCGCCGGGCCGTCCGCCACGGGGAATGGAAGGTGGTTAGTTACTCGCGACAAAGACCCGCCAAAAAAGAAGATTGGAGCTTGTACAACCTAGTATCCGACCCATTGGAGAAAAAGAATGTGGCAAATCTTCACCCGGAAATCCTCGAGGACCTTCATCAACGGTTCCTTCGTCATCATCGGTTAGACAAAAAATAACCCCAAGGTTATTTGGTTCCCTCAGAAGGAATCAAATAACGGGGTTTATAAGAAAAGCGTTTCGGGATACATTTAGCATTGTACATGGACACCCCGAACAAGCGCTTTAACCCCGACTGGGTCGTTGCCTCCGTTCTTGATGGCAACAAGGACGCATTCCGCATGATTGTATCCGAATATGGCTTGCTCGTCCGAGGTTTCCTCGCCGCCCGAGTCTACCATCTGGCCGATGCGGAGGACCTCGCTCAGGACACATTTGTTAAAGCCTATGAAAAGCTTGAAGATTATGAACTGGGCACCAACTTCCGGGCCTGGTTGATGAGCATCGCTCAATTTTTACTCAACAACCATTGGCGAAAATATGGGAACCGGGCCACGGTGATGGAAAAGTTCAGGCATGACATTGCCGAATCCATCCAGACCGAGCTCAAAGTTGCACATGAGGATGTGGATGAGTCAAGAATCCCCAAGCTTCTAGATTGCATTACCAAACTTCCCGACAACTTAAGAAAAGTCATTCGGTCGGGATTGGATGGGGAAAGAATTTCCATCCTCGCCCAGGAGCTAAACCTCCAAGCCAATGCCGTTTACCAACTTCGCCATCGTGCCCATGTCGCCCTGCGTAAATGCATGAACCAAACACCTTCCCCCACCCGATCATGAAAAACTTTTCTCACGACTCCGACTACTTGGATATCCTCTCTGCCTGGCACGGCACTCTAAACATTTCCCCAAAGAGAAGAAAAGAACTCCTCGACCGTCTCGGTCATGATCAAGCATTGCGTGCCGCGGTTGCCGAAGAAATTGAGATGACTGGGCTGATTCGGGCCGCTCAGTCTGGTGAACCGAGGTGGCTGGAATTAGAGGAAATTTTAAGCAGTGCTCAGGAAAGTCCTCTATCCTTCGAGGATAAAATCTTAAACCAGGTTTCAAGCAAACCAAGGAAGCCTTGGTTGTCGCTCCTCACTCGGCCAAGTTTTGCCTGGCTAGCGATGGCCGCAACCCTCGTTTTTGCTTTCGTTATCCCATCGGAAAAACAAATACCTGATGGAGTCGCTCGGATTCTTCGGTATGAAGGGTCCGACTTATCGGTACAAAAGGACTTTGAATTTCGAAAAGGTGAACCATTTCAATTCAATGATGGCTTGGTCGAGGTTGCCTTTCAAGAAAGTGGCGTGCACCTCATTGGGAAAGGTCCCCTGCAAATGACCGTCATTGATCATGATCGGTTATTTTTAAACAAAGGAGAAATCAAACTGGTCGTGCCACCTCAGGGGATTGGTTTTGTAGTCGATACGATGGAAAGAAAATTTGTCGACCTAGGGACTAGTTTCGTGGTCCAGGCAAGCAACCTGGGATCCCGGGTGCTCGTGCTCGATGGCGAGATTGCGGTGGGAGAACGAGATGGAAAAGGCTCCCGCCTTATGACCGAGGGGGGGCTGGCTAATTTTAACCGTAATGGAGAAGTCTCCCCACATAGCACCCGACCCAGTGGGGTGCCCGAGGTTCATAAAGATATTCAAGGAACCAAACTGGGAGCCCTGCTTGGCTCCATCATTGGTTTCCCTAGGGATGAACAGATCCCCAACCCCGCTCCTGAAGAAAGTCCGATTAGCCGGAAACTCCTCCCCCTTGTACAATCCAAGTTTTCCGACCTGACCTGCCTGAATAAATTAAAAAAAGGAAACCCCATTCGCTTTCGGGGGATCGCAGGTACCTATGATCTATTCCCCCAACGAACAGGTTTGGTGCCCTACTCCGAAAACAATGGTTGGATTGCCTGGTACCAGGGAAAAGTGAAAGCCCCCCAGAAAAGAAAATACCGCTTCTGGGGATATGCGGATAACAACCTGCTGGTCGCGGTCAATGGAGAGCCAGTCTTTGAGGGATCGCGCTATGACTCCTCGTTCCGCACCGAACTGAATATTCCACGAAACAACCACCCTTCCTTTCCCTGCCTCAACGCACGGGCAGGATTTGCCTCGGGCCCATGGTTTGAGTGCGGAGACACCCCCGTGCAAATCGACCTGCTCTTCGGGGAATCCCAGGGTAACAAAACCTCAAGCCTGCTTTTAATTGAGCAGGAAGGCTCTTCCTACGATCAAACCTACTGGGGTCAACCCAAGTGGCCTCTATTTGCTACCGAAGAATTCTCCGCCCCAGAGAAAAAAGCACTCAACAAACTCAAGACTCATATGGAAGAAAAAATTATGGGTTCTTTTTCCATTCCCGAAGATGAATTATGGTCCGTGGTTCAATGAGGTAGGCTTCCGGATGATAAGATTTGATCTTTTCTCAAATTAAAGAATCTGAGAACCTTTTCGTATGATAAAAAATAGGTTGAGCCTTTTACTTTTCTCCCTTGGTCTAGCTGCTATCAACCTGCCCGGGACACCTCAACCGAACATACTAATGATATTGGTGGATGATTTGGGTTACTCCGATCTTGGCTGCTATGGGAGTGAGATTGAAACTCCAAACCTAGATAACCTCGCCGCCAACGGCTTGCGTTATACCCAGTTTTACAACACTGGCAGATGCTGGCCCACCCGTGGTTCCTTGCTTACTGGATACTATGCTCAGCAAATCCGACGAGACAACCTGCCTATGAGAGGTGGCGGTGGCCAAGGCAAACGGCCCATCTGGGCACCTCTCCTTCCCGAATTTCTCAAACCTGCGGGTTACCGGAGTTATCACAGTGGGAAATGGCATATCGATGGGAGGGTTCTTGGTGCAGGATTCAACCGCTCCTGGCATGTCACCAATCAAGATGGATTTTTCAACCACAATGCGAATTTGCTCGATGACAAAAGGTATAATCCAACAAAGGTGAATAAGGATTATTACTCGACCACGGCCACGGCCGATCATGCGATTGAATTCTTACAGGAGCACCAGCAAAACCACGGTGACCAACCCTTTTTTCATTACCTCGCCCTTATTGCCCCTCACTTTCCCCTGCATGCCAAGCCCGAAGATATTGCCAAATATCAGGATCGTTACTTGAGTGGATGGGACCAACTCAGGGAAGAACGATTCGCCAAACAAAAAAAAATCGGTCTGCATAAAACTACGCTCTCCGCCCTCGAACCGGAAGTCGGCCCACCCTATGGCTTTCCTAAAGCGATCGAGCGTCTAGGGACTGGAGAAGTAAACCGACCTCTAGCATGGAATACCCTCACCGATGAACAGAAGCGTTTCCAGGCAACCAAAATGGCCATCCATGCTGCGATGATCGACCGGATCGATCAGGAAATTGGCCGCGTTATCCATCAACTCAAAAAAATGGGAGACTACGAAAACACCCTCATCTTTTTTGCTTCAGACAACGGGGCCAGTGCCGAGATCATGGTGCGTGGTGGCGGGCACGATCCGGATGCTCCCATGGGTAGCGAGAAAACCTACCTCTGCTTAGGACCTGGATTCTCCAGTGCTTCCAACACGCCTTTCCGCAGGCATAAAACTTGGGTACACGAAGGAGGGATCAGCACGCCTCTGATCGCTCATTGGCCAAATGGAATCAAAGCTAAAGGAGAGCTAAGACATTCCCCTGGACATGTGATCGATATCGTACCTACGATTCTCGAATTAGCCGGAGTGGAAAAACCAAAATCATGGAAAGGGGCACCTATTCCAAAGGCCCCTGGTAAAAGTTTGGTTTCATCCTTCTCCGAGGATCTTACCATCCCTAGAGAATCTATTTGGTGGATGCACGCGGGCAACCGTGCGATCAGACAAGACAACTTCAAGCTTGTTGCCGCAAAGGGAGACCCCTGGGAGTTATATGATTTAAGTAGGGACCGTGCAGAATCTAACAATTTATCCAATAAAATGCCTGACAAGGTCAAGGCGTTGGAAAACTCTTGGAACCAAGAGACCCAAAGCTTCATCAGTCTTTTGCAGTTGGAAAAACGTCCAAATGTAAAATAGAACAAAATAGTCCTTAATATGTCCAAAATTCTCATTTTCGTTTTAACCACTTTTGTCATTCTTGAATCGCCAGCATCCTTGCAGGCTGTAGATTTTAATAATGATGTAAGACCACTCCTTGCATCCAAATGCTACGCCTGTCACGGCCCGGATGAAGAGGGGAGGAAAGCCAAGCTACGTTTGGATATTCGGGAAGATGCTTTGGAAAATGATGTCATCGTACCCGGGTCTGTTGAAGACAGTGAGTTTCACTACCGGATACGCTCCGATGATCCCGATGAGATCATGCCTCCCCCCGAGTCCCATGCCTCCCTGACCGAGGCAGAGAAAGATCTGCTCGACCAATGGATTGCCGAGGGGGCAGAGTATGCCAAGCACTGGGCTTTTGAACCGCCGCAGGCATCCATCACTCTGGTTAATGCAGCCAAGTGGGGAAACAATTCCATCGATGCTTTTATTCTTAAAAACCTCGAAAAACACAAACTCGACCCTTCTCCCCAAGCGGATCGCTATAGCCTCGTCCGGCGCCTTTACCTCGACCTCACTGGCCTTCCTCCCACCCCCGAGCAGGCCGATCATTTTGTCAACGATCACCGCGTCGATGCCTATGAGAGGTTGGTCGATCAACTCTTGGCCTCCCCACACTACGGCGAAAAGTGGGCTCGCGAATGGCTCGATCTCGCCCGCTATGCCGATACCAATGGGTATGAAAAAGACAGGCCCCGGGAAATCTGGCAGTACCGAGACTGGGTCATTCGTGCCCTCAATGCGGATATGCCCTATGACCAGTTCACCATCGAACAGCTGGCCGGGGACATGTTACCCGGCTCCACCCAGGATCAAAAAATTGCCACCGGATTCCATCGTAATACCCAGCTCAATGAGGAAGGTGGGATCGACCCACTCGAGTTTCGTTTTTATGCTGCGGTCGATCGGGTGGCCACCACGGGTACGGTATGGATGGGATTAACCACCGGATGTGCCCAGTGCCATACCCATAAGTACGACCCCATCACCCACGATGAGTACTTTGGAATCATGGCCCTGCTCGATAATGTGGAGGAACCCGATCTTTTGCTTTACACCGACGGACAATTATCACGCAAAGCGGAAGTGGAAACCCAAATCCAACGCAAGATTGCTGAACTGATGGGCCGGCATCCCGAATTTGATGCTTCCTTCGCTTCCTGGCATAAAAATATGCAAGCCAAATCCACCCAGTGGAAGACCCTTGAGCCCACCGGTTGGAAAACCAACCTGCCCAAGCTTGAACTTCTGGAGGACGGTTCGCTGTTTGCTTCGGGTGACTTTACCAAACGGGATGTCTACGACCTGAACTTCACCTCAAGCGAACCCATCACTGCTCTGCGGATCGAAGCCCTACCCGATGACCGCCTGCCCGAAAAGGGACCTGGTCGTGCCTATTACGAAGGCCGCAAAGGTCTTTATTTTCTAAGTGAAGTGAACGCTTCCGCTCAGGGTAAACCGGTCTCTTTCAAAGACCTCTCCCAAAGCGGAGGTAACGGGGTGGAAAAAGTCACCGATGGGGATGGCTCTTCGGGTTGGAGCGGAGCCATTGGCGTGGAACAGCACCTTGTTTTGCCCCTCACCGAACCCTTGGCCGCAAACCAACCCTTCTCCCTGTCCCTTCTTTTTGAAAGGCACTTTGTTGCCTCCCTGGGCAAGTTCCGTATCTCTGCGACCTCTTCGACCCAGCCAGCGAAAGCCCAACGCCTCGGATCGTCCACCGAGGATCTCCTGGCCAAAGGTAATCAATTGAGCCAAGACGAGATAAGCCAACTCCGGGCAACCTATTTGGAAAAAGCGTTTCTCCCCCAAAAGAACAATGGGAAATCCTTTTCAACCGCGGCGAAGTGGATCTGGGACGACAGCAACCAACAGGGGAAGGAAACCCTTTTCTTTTCCAAATCGATCGACTTGAAGGATCCCCCTAAATCGGCCCGTTTACTTTACACCTGTGATGATCAATCAGTCTTTTTCATCAATGGAAAGCAAGTCGCATCCAATCAGTTGTGGTATGAACCTGCGACCGCCAACCCAGCCTCCCATTTCCAAAAAGGGACAAATATAATCGCGGTCCAGGCGACCAATAATGGCGGCCCCGGTGCCCTCCTGGTTCAACTGGAGATCACTCTGGCGGATGGAAAAAAGCAAATGATTTACTCCGATACCAGTTGGCAGTTCTCCCGGCAGAAACCCTCCTCGGAGGAATGGAAAACCAAGGGCCTATCGGATGGCTCTGATGCCGTTGTCGTTGGCAGTGCAGGCGATGCTCCGTGGAACAACATCCCCTTGAAATCGAATGACCTTTCCGAGCTCAATTCTCTTCGTGGCCAGATCCCGCAAAGTCGCCAAACCTTGGTGATGCAAGAAAGACCGGCAGACAACCCCCGCCCCACTTACCTCCGTCACCGGGGGGAATACACCAATCCCAAGCACGAGGTTGCCCCTGGCATCCCAGACATTCTCTTAGGGGAGGACACACCCGAGCCGAGTAATCGACTGGAATTTGCCCGTTGGTTGGTCAGCCAGGACAATCCGCTCGGGGATCGGGTAACCGTAAACCGTGCCTGGCGCTCGCTCTTCGGCTACGGTCTCATACGCACCAGTGGGGATTTTGGCACCCAGGCCCCTGCTCCCGATCACCCCGAACTGCTTGATTGGCTGGCAGTGCAATTTCGTAAGCTTGGTATGTCGATGAAAAAGCTTCATCGCCTCATCGTCACCAGTGCCACTTACAAGCAAAGTTCTGTGGCCACCCCTGAACTTTTAGAAAAAGACCCACAAAACCGGCTCCTTGCCCGCGGGCCAAGAATACGCCTGACCGGGGAACTGATCCGGGATCACATGCTTACCGCCAGTGGCAAGTTATCCTCGAAAATGTACGGCCGTGGCGTCTACCCGCCCCAACCCAAAACCGTGCTTTCCCATGCCTTTGGCAATCAGGCCTGGAATGTATCCACCGGTGAAGACCGCTACCGCAGATCCCTTTACACCTTTATTAAACGGACTGCCCCTTTTGCCGGCTACATCACTTTTGATGGCACCTCCGGAGAGAACTGCCTCGCCAAACGCGATCGGAGCAATACTCCCCTGCAAGCCCTTACCCTGCTCAACGACGAGATGTTTATCGAACTTGCCCAGGCGGCGGGCGAACTCGTCCACCAGAAAAAAGAGGACCCTGTGGAATCTCTCTTCCGTCGCTTTCTCACCCGGATGCCCAAAGCCGAAGAGCGGAAAGCCCTGCAGGGATACTTCGACCAACAGGTAGAAAGACTGCAAGCCGGAGAACTCAAGGCGGGTGACATAGCTGGCAACCCCAAGGCAGATCCTCAGTGGGCAGGCAAAGTTTTGCTCGCCCGGGCCATTATGAATTTAGACGAAACCATCACCAAGCCATGATTACCGATCCATTACTTCTCCGTACCCGACGACACTTTTTCAAAGACTGCGGAATTGGCCTGGGCAAGATTGCCCTCGCCTCCATGCTCGCCCAGGAAAGCTTTGGGGCATTGGGGAGCCCCAACTTCATGCGTTTCCCCGTAAAAGCCAAGCGGGTCATCTTTTTATTTATGGCCGGAGCCCCCAGCCAACTGGAGTTGTTTGACCACAAGCCCAAGCTCAGGGAAATTGAAGGGAAGCCCATTCCCCCCTCGGTCATTAAGGGGCAGCGCTATGCTTTCATTCAGCCGGACGCCGCGGTACTCGGGCCCTGCTTTCCCTTTTCCAAGCACGGCGAGTCGGGTGCGGAAATTTCGGACCGCCTCCCTTATTTATCGAAAATTGCCGATGACCTGACCTTCGTCAAATCCATGCATACTGACCACTTCAACCATGCACCCGCCCAGCTGTTCATGAACACGGGCAGTGGGATCCCTGGTCGGGCAAGTATGGGTTCCTGGCTAAGTTACGGAATCGGGAGCGAAGCGGATGACCTTCCTGGCTTTGTTGTTTTGCAAAACGGTGTATTGAGCGGTGGATCCGCCATGTGGGGATCCGGGTTTTTACCCTCCGAACACCAGGGCGTGCCCTTCCGCAAGGGCCCCGACCCCATCCTTCATGTTTCCAACCCCAAGGGCATAGATCGTAAAGCCCAAAGGCACACCCTCGACTTACTCAGTACATTAAACCAAAGCAGCCTCGGCCAGTTTGGAGACCCCGAAATCAATGCCCGGATCGAAGCCTACGAAATGGCCTACCGCATGCAGGCACGAGCACCGGAACTAATGGATTTCAGTCAGGAAAGCCAAGCGACCCTCGACCTCTATGGAGCGAAACCGGGCCAGCCCGGATATGCAACCAACTGCCTGCTTGCCCGTCGTCTGGCCGAGAGAGGAACACGCTTCATCCAGGTCTATCAGGGTGGATGGGATGCGCACAACAATGTCGAAGAAAACATCAAAAACAATGCGAAAGCAATCGACCAGGCCAGTGCGGCCCTCGTCCAGGACCTCAAGCAGCGTGGCATGCTCGAAGATACTCTCGTTATTTGGGGAGGTGAGTTTGGGCGCACCCCGATGGTGGAAGCCAGTGCTGCCCTCAAACGTAGTGGTGGTCGCGACCACCACCCACAGGCCTTCACCATGTGGATGGCGGGTGGAGGGATCAAACCGGGCATCACCCTGGGGCAGACCGATGAACTAGGCTTCCATGTTACCGAAGACCCCGTGCATGTGCACGATCTTCAGGCAACGATTCTTCAACTTATGGGCATTGATCACACCCAACTATCCTTCCGTTTTCAGGGTCTTGATTTTCGACTCACCGGTGTGGAACAACACCACGCCGTCAAAAAATTGATCGCATGATACTGCGGTGGCTATTGCCTCTTCTTGGAGGACTTCCGGTCTTCGGGGCAACGGGCCAGGACACTGTAGCCCTTTCGATTAGTTTTAATGATCATGTCCGACCTATTTTGGCGGATAAATGTTATGCCTGCCATGGTCCAGATCCAGAAGACCGGGCTGCCGATCTGAGATTGGACACGG
>JAQCIX010000065.1 GCA_027593365.1 Verrucomicrobiota bacterium | reverse complement strand
ATGGCTAGTTCGTGAAATTTTTCGATCCACGAAATTAATTGCAGGTAGGCTCCACCAAGGAAGGGCCACTTCAAGGGGCGACGATGACATGACTGAATACATCCAATAATAAGGGATCTGCCATGGGTGGCTGACCAAATAAAAGAGTACTTTCTGAATTCTTTTTGGATTTGATATGTACATTATTTACTCGAAATTCAGAAATATAAAGCTTCTAGCACCTCCACAGCTCTTTCGCTTCGATCATCTCGGCGACAGGTTGGGGGAGGGCGTCCTGCCATCCTTGATCGCGCTGGCAGACTTTTTGAAAAACATCGCGGGAGAATAGTTTCATATTAGTACGGTCGCAGTTTTCGATTTTTTCTAAAAAGCCATTTTCGCGGACATATTTGTAAAGGTTTCTAAGGTTTTCAGCGACCACCAGGTTATCGATCGTGATTAAACCATCCTGATCTGCCTTGGCCTCTACATTATCCCCACGTCCCATTTGTTTACTGTACATTTCAAAAGTTTCCTGTTCGATAGGGTAGCCATAAATCCGTAGATTCTCTTTGAAAAGAACCCCAAAGGCTTCGAGGATTCCTCCATCCAGGTTTTCGTAGTATTCCTGCTTGAAAATATCAGCCAAGTTGTTGAGCCCAAGAACCAGTCCAATCGGTTCCCGAACTAATCTTCGAAGGTAGGCAGACAATCTGTAATACTCAAAGTAATTGGTAACCAATACCCCATAACCGCAGGCATTAATTACCTCGATACGGGCAATGAAATCATCGTGGTCAATCTCGTCCTTTCCTCCCAATGCACCAAGGGTCAGTTCCATGAAGACTTTGAGTTTGGATTCGTCCACATCTTCACGATTAACAAATTGGGCTCTGGCATTTTCGAGCATGTCCACATTTACCTTGGTGAGTGGACGAAAACTGCCTCGTTCAATGAGGCAGGCGTGCTTGTAAAGTTTCTCTGCCGCCTGCACTACATAGCCATCCTCATCAAACATGACTGCGTGAGTGAGCCCGTTTCGGATTAATTCAAGAGAAAGTATGCGGTTATCCAATTTTTCAAAATCAGGTCCGTTAAACTCAATCATGTCCACTTCGATTCGTTCAGGACCCAATTCATCCAGTAAGCTACATATGAAAACCGATGGATTTCCCCGTAAATGGAACGCCCCATAAACAATATTTACGCCGAGCCTTCCAATGGCATCTTGTTGAAGGCGGTTGTCCCGGTCGAGCATCCGAACATGCAAAATAATATCATGTGGTGGACCCATGGGTTCCAGTTGTAATCGGATCCCCATCCAACCGTGGCATTCATTGGTTTTATTGTAATTCAAGGCCGCCACCGTATTGGCAAAGGAGAAAAAGGTGGTGTCGTTACCGCGGGCATCTGAAAGGCGTTCATCCAGCAACTCATATTCGTGTTTGAGCATTTGCACCAAACGCTGACGTGAAACATATCTGCCTGCTTCCCCGTAGATGGAGTCGCTGAATTTCATATCATATGCAGAGATGGTTTTCGCTACTGTTCCAGCTGCACCACCTGCCTGAAAGAAATTTCTGCCCACTTCCTGACCCGCCCCAATTTCGGCAAAGGTTCCGTACTTGGCGGGATCCAAGTTGATTCGCAATGCTTTACGCTCCACGCTTAAAGGTTCTTCTTTCATGCCTATCGGAAGATGCTTGATTTTAGAAGACAGGCAAAGTTTTTCTTCGACCTTTTGCTGAATCAGGTGTTTTTTTCATCATTTGTACTGAATGAAAAAATTTTTATCCGAAGTCTTTCGTAAGTTTGCAGTCTCCTTGGTCTCCACGATTCTATTCGCGGTGGTATTTTTCTTTTTGATGGGAGGTGTGATCGGTTCCCTTCTGGAGACTCCAAAACCTAAAATTGGACTCAATTCTTTCCTGGTTGTTGATTTGACCATGAACCTAACGGAACGCCCAGGCGGGCTGACCTTTGAGGATGTTGCTGAACAGGCACTCACGGAAGAAGTCAAACCCCTGCAACTCCATCTGCTCGAAGTTTTGGACGCCGTGAAGAAGGCGAAAAAAGACCCGCGCATTGCCGGAATTCTAATCGAGGGAAGTTTTCAGCCCCAAGACTATGGATGCGGATACGCCACGATCCGAGAAATGATCGATGGGCTCGACGATTTTAAATCTTCCGGGAAACCGGTGATCGGGTTTTGCCACAGCCCAACCCAGTTGGACTACCTGGTTTATTCCGCCTGTGATGAGCTCTACATCGATCCATCGGGTACGCTGCTTCTAAACGGTTTGGCCAGCCAGGACCTGTTCCTCGGTGACACCCTGAAGAAGTATGGGGTAGGCGTGCAGGTCGTGCGTACGGGCAGGTACAAGGGGGCGGTAGAGCCCTTCACCTCCACCGGGTACAGCCCAGAAAACCGCGAGCAAATCCAGCGGCTACTTGATGTCCGTTGGGCGGATTATCTTGGTTTTGTGTCCAACCGCCGAGATATTTCCTTCCGTGAATTAAAGGCCACCTTAGCTACAAATTACTTATTTGAGGCAGATCAAGCACTCGATGCGGGTTTGGTCGATGGCATTCTTTCCCATGATCAAATGATCGATTTGGTCATCGAGCGTGGTGCCTTGAATGAGGATGGTGATTGGTACAAGGAAGTTGCCCTGATCGATTACCTGGATCGTCCAGAACCAGGGGAATCACTGGAGGGTGCTGATGTTCATTTTAGCACGCCCGAAATAGCGGTGATTTATGTGGAGGGCGTGATTGTGGACGGGGGAGTGGATGACGGATCGATGGTTGGGGGAGCCGAGATTGTCAGTCGGATAAGAACGGCTTGGAATGATGAGAATTGCAAAGCAATCATCCTGAGAGTGAACAGCCCAGGAGGAAGTGTTTCCGGATCGGATGCGATCTTGCAGGAAATTCGTCGGGCAAGGGCTGAAGGCTTACCTGTGGTGGTCTCGATGGGTTCCGTTGCCGCCTCCGGTGGCTATTGGATTGCAACCGATTGCGATCTGCTTCTTGCTCATGAACAGACCATCACTGGATCGATCGGGGTTTTTGGTCTGTTGCCCAATTTGCAGGATCTGGGAGCCCGGTTTGGTGCATCTTTTGATGCGGTTAAGACTCATCCATCCGCAGACCTGCTTGGAGTCTCCCGTCCGAAAACCGAACAAGAAATGAAGGTCTTGCAGACCCATGTGGAATCTCTCTACGAAAAATTTACTACACTGGTTGCAAAGGGTAGAAATCTTCCCCTAGCTGATGTGAAAAAACATGCGGAGGGTAGGGTATGGATGGGTTTGGATGCCCGCAGGATTGGCTTGGTTCAGGAACTGGGTGGTCTTACGCATGCCATCGACCGAGCAGCTGCGTTGGCTGGTCTGGGCGAGGACTATGAAGTGATTGAGATGCCTGAGGTAAGCACGCCGATGGATGATTTTGTGGAAATGCTGGACTCTCAGGCTCAGGCACGCCCAACCATGCCCAACTCATCTTTCACGGCCCTTGCTGAAACGGCAGGATGGCACGAGGCAAAGCAGTTCCTTCGGGTGATCGAGGATTCCCGCCGCACCTACTCCTGGCTCTCCTGGTATCGGGGTGCCTTTGGTTTTCATCCCTGATGGGAATACCCAACAAACAAAATACAATTTATGAATCAGTCCGTAACTCTTGTCCGAACTTGTAAAGCCACCGTAATTCCCGCTGGGGATGAAGTCACCCTAGCTGAGGGTGCATCCTACTCGATCGCCCAGTCCCTTGGTGGTTCTGTTACTTTACGGGATGTAACTGGGATGTACAGGGTGGGGGAGAGCGAGCTCGATGCTCTCGGAGAGGAGATCAAGCAGGAGGTACTCAAAAGCAAAGAGGACGGACAGGATAGCGGACCTTTTAGTGAAGAAAAAGTATGGGATGCCATGCGCGGGTGTTACGACCCGGAAATCCCGGTCAATATCGTCGACCTCGGTCTGATCTATGACCTGAAAATCGATGATGGAGACGAAGGGAAAAAGATCAGCGTAAAAATGACTTTAACCGCACAGGGTTGCGGAATGGGTCCTGTCATTGCGGATGATGCCAAGCAGCGCATCCTTGCCCTAAGTGATGTGGAATCTGCTGAAGTGGATATCGTCTGGGACCCTCCCTGGAACCCACGCATGATATCGGAAGAAGGAAAGAAGGTCCTGGGTTTGGAATAAGTTCCAATTAACCAACCAGTTCAAAATTTTATTTGAGCACAAAAAAGCCCGGTCGGATGACCGAGCTTTTTAAACTAAAGGGTAATTGTAGGAGGACTAGAATTTGTAATCGATGCCTAAAGACCATGTCGAAAGTTCGTTTTCTTGGCGAACGCCAGAAGAGATATAGTCATCTAAACCCGACCCTTCAAATTTGAACAATGCATCAATTGAGTCATTTATTTGATATTGCAATGGTAATGACCAAGTCATTCCCTCTGCAGGAATTCCATAATCAACAAAATTAACAGCTGGGGAAAATGAAATTTTATCAATTGAAAATTCTAAGCCAACCCCAGGTAAAAAAGCATTTTCATCGATAAGTTCTAATCCACTAGCGTCAGCTGATAATGAACTTAACCCAAGATTCGCAAAAATTTTAATGTCCTGAAATGTGTAATATGGACGAAGCAGAATATCAAATTTAGTGATATCAACTTCAATAAGTGCAGGTGTACCATCTAATCCATTTGCACTCAGGAACTGAGCAGATAAGTCAGCCCCATAATTTCCTTCCGAATGTAGTGCATAATTGGCCCTAAGCTCAAAGGACAACCCAGATACATCAATGGGGTTGCTTGTATTTATGTTTTCCCATGTATATTCTCCAAGAGATGCTCCCACATAATTCTCACCGATTTTACCCGCAAAGGCTATTGAGGGGAGCAATAATAAAGCAAATAATTTTTTCATAAATGAATAAGTTAAGTTTATTTGTTATGGTTAAAGAATAACCCTATCAAACAAAGCTATTTCTTCGTCAATGGAGAATTATTCCCATTCACTTTGGGTATGTAAAACTTACCAAAAAAAGAGCCGAGGTTTAGGACCCCGGCTCTTTTACAATAAAATATAAAGATTTTTTAAGGCTTACTTCGCCTTGGATCTAATCTTTCCAACCTTTTTCCAGCGACCAGACTTGGCTGAATCCAGTACGGCTTCGCAGATGTATTGGGTTTCCAATGCATCGCGGAAGTCGGGGCGTAATGGGCGCTTTTTCTTGGAACCATAACCGGCTACGAAATCAGCGAACTGGTTGATGAAGCTGTGCTCGTATCCGATGTTGAGACCAGGGACCCACCATTTATTCATGTAGGGGTGTTCGCCTGGGTCGGTTACATGAATGGAGCGCCATCCACGGGTCTTGGCATCTTCCTTGTCATACTCAAAGTAGTCAAGTTTGTGAAGATCATGCAGGTCCCAGAAGAGGGAACCATCCGCACCGTTGATTTCGAAGGTGTAGAGGGCCTTGTGACCACGGGCATAACGGGTGGACTCAAAGATCGCGAGCGAACCATTGGCAAATTTGGCGAGAAACGCACAGGCATCATCAATGGTGACCTTCTGCTTCTTGCCGGTTGCAGTATGGACACGCTCCTTAATGAAGGTCTCGGTCATGGCACTAACTTCCACAATGGGTCCGTTCAACCAGATCGCGGTGTCGATACAGTGAGCAAGTAAGTCTCCTGTCACACCACTACCTGCCACCTTGGCATCGAGGCGCCATAAACCTTCTCCTCCTTGGGGTAGGTCTGTGCTGATGGTCCAGTCTTGAAGGAAGTTGGAGCGGTAATGGTAAATCTTACCCAAACGCCCCTCGTCAATCATCTCCTTGGCCATGGTGACCGCAGGGATGCGGCGGTAGTTGTACCAAACCATGTTGGGCACGCCTGCTTTTTCCACTTCGCGCACCATTTCCTCACCTTCCTGGCAGTTAAGAGCGAGGGGCTTTTCGCAAAGGATACCCTTACCAGCCTTGGCGGCAGCGATTGCGATTTCGTGGTGTACATTGTTGGGTGCTGCGATATCGATCACATCGATGTCGTCACGGGCAATCAACTTCTTCCAATCGGTCTCCACCGATTCATAACCCCACTGGTCTGCAAAGGCTTGGGCACGGTCTTTGTTACGAGCACAAACGGCAGCGAGTTGGGGTTCATACTTCAACTCCGGGAAGAAGTTGGGCACTTTGCGGAAGGCGTTGGAGTGGGTACGGCCCATGAAGCCATATCCGATCAGTCCGATGCGCAAGGGTTTTTTCTTAGCCATAGGTTCTGAGTAGGTTTGGTTTGGTTGGGAGGAAACCGCTTAAAATTCGGCCCTCAGGATTTACTTTCTTCAAGCTCGACAGGTTTGTACCCCCCGCGTCCCTTGAAGTAAAAAGTGAGTGCAAGATAGCAAGCGAGCATGAAAACTGGGAAGATCGCGACCGTGGCAAGGGAGGCTTGTTTGCCAACCTGAATGCTGTGGCGGACGGTTTCTTTTTCTTTATCCTCGAGAGTATCCACCGACGCAAGGTCCACTGCGGTGTAATCGCCGAGGAAGTAGGTGCTGTCCTTGGACACTTTTCCATAGGTTTCTTCGGATGTGGAGGAGATGATGGACGCTTTGACTGCGTCTTCACCCATCTTTCCGATTACTGGCCCACCCAAGATACCAACTGCAAGCATACCAATACCAGCAATCGCATTCAAGGTGAGAGCACCACCCTTAGGACATTGTTCAGAGACTACACCAAGCGTGGTTGGCCAGAAAAAGGTTTTTCCGAAGCCGTAAAGGGTGGCAAAAACGAAGATCATAGCGAGGCCGGAGGCAGAACTGAGTAAGTAGAGACCCGCAATCGCCAGAACGGCGGAGGTGGTAAGCAGACCCAAAGGCCCAAGCTTCTCAACAATCGGCCCGGCAAACCAAAAGCGCAGTACCATCATGATTGCGGATGTGTAGATAAGCACCCACAAACCGTTGTAGCCAGCTTCCTTCATAGGTTCTTCCATCAATCCGGATATGGCACCATCTGTACCAAGCTCGGTCGTGGCAAGAGGGATCATAATGATGCACATGAAGATGAGAAGGGGGCGCCCCAGCGATTTACAATAGAGATAATATCCAATGGTGGAAACCGCGGTCAGGATGTAGACAATATTGTCTCCCCAGCCAAATACCATACCAAGTTGCCTGTAAATAAGGTAGCCCGCAATCAGAGCACCGATGGCACCAAACTCTGCCAACATTTCTTTGTAAGATGTACCAGAAGAAACGCGCTCATTTACAGGAAATTCTGCTTTGAGAAGCATGACCAAATAGATAACCGCAGGGATAGCGATGAGATAAATGAGAATTCTCCAGTCCTCGGCAGCTTGTGCCCCCAAGAGAATGGTAAGGATACCACCGATAACCAATCCACCTGGCCATCCGGCGTGGAGGATGTTGAGCCATTTGGTTTTGTCCTTTTTAAACATGGTTGCCACCACAGGGTTAATGAAGGCTTCCACTGTACCATTACCAAGACCAAGGATCACGGAACCCCAGTATAATAAATTGTAAGCTTCGGACTGGGCTGCTTTGAGTTCATCGCCAGCAAGACCTTCAGCCATAACCACCCCATATGCCTGAAAGGCGAGGACGGCATAAAGAGCATAGCACACAAAGCTAAAGAGCATAGCGACGCGGTAACCAATTTGGTCGATAATGAGACTGAATACAATAATACTGATGGCGAATGGCCAGATTCCAGCACCAAAGAGTTCTCCGGCTTGCACTTGATTTAAACCAAAGGTGCTAGGCCAAAAGGGCTCTGCGTTGACTAGGAATGCCCTGGTGATAAAGGCAAATGCAGTTGTGATGAGGGCGATAAAGCATCCCCAGAACAATTTCATGTCAGGTGCTGATTCTTGATTACTCATAGTTTATATATAGGCTGGTTATTGTAGTTATTAACTAGGGTAGCTTACGATATTTTCTCAAATGCATGGGAGTTGGCAAGCCTCAATCCGTCAACTGAGGTTAGGCGGGAATTAGGCTATTTGTTGATTTTGGCCCAACTATCGCGCATCGCGACGGTCCGGTTCAGAACATGGGTGCCTTGTGCAGACTTATCGGAATCCAAGCAAAAGTAACCGACCCTTTCGAGTTGAAAGGGATGACCTCTTTCTAGTTCGGTTACCGAAGATTCAACCAAGGCATGGGATATGATTTCAAGCGAGTCTGGATTTAGATTGTCGGTGAAGTCTCCGCCTTCTTCGACCTTTTCTGGGTCTGGTTTGTTGAACAGCCGATCATATAAACGAACCTCGCAGGGTTGGGCAGTGGAGGCATCGACCCATTGAATGGTTCCCTTGACTTTGCGCCCGTCGGGGGTATCACCTCCGCGGCTTTCCGGGTCATATTCGCAGATGAGTTCGCTGATTTTACCCTCAGAATCTTTAATAACCTCGGTGCAGGTAATATAATAGGCATATTTCAAGCGGACTTCACGACCAGGGGACATACGAAAGTATTTTTTTGGCGGGTCTTCCATGAAATCATTGCGGTCCACATAGATGTGCTTGGAAAAAGAAACCGCACGGGTGCCCGCTTCTGGATCTTCAGGATTATTGACCGCATCCACAGTTTCGACCTGATTGTCCGGATAGTTTGAAATTGTGACCTTAAGAGGATCCAAAACGCCGAGTCTACGTGGTGCACAGAGGTTGAGGTCGTGGCGTAGGCAATGTTCGAGCAATTCCACCTCGATCACATTTTCCCGCTTCGCCACACCCACTTTCTCACAAAAATCTCGGATAGCCTGTGGAGTATATCCGCGTCGGCGCATCCCCTGCAGTGTGGGCATGCGGGGATCATCCCATCCATTGACATGACCCTCTTCCACGAGGCGGAGCATCTTACGCTTGCTCATTACAGTGTAGTTTAAATTGAGGCGGGCAAATTCGATTTGCTGAGGATGGTGAATATCGAGGTTTTCGCAAAACCAGTCATACAGAGGGCGGTGGTGCTCAAATTCGAGGGTACAGATGGAATGGGTGATGCCCTCTAAGGAGTCGGATTGACCATGAGCAAAATCATAGGAGGGGTAGATTTTCCATTTATCTCCAGTTTTTGGGTGGGGTTGGTGCAGAATCCGATAAATCACTGGATCGCGCAAATTGAGGTTGGGCGAACTCATGTCGATTTTTGCCCGCAGGGTCTTTGCCCCATCCTCAAATTCTCCAAGACGCATTTTATCAAATAATTCGAGGTTTTCCTCGATGGTACGGTCACGGAAAGGGCTGTTCTTGCCCGGTTCAGTGAGGG
>JAQCIX010000064.1 GCA_027593365.1 Verrucomicrobiota bacterium | reverse complement strand
TTTAAAGGGGTTCTCCCCCTTAATTTCCAGCATAGTGCCTATACGCTCGAGCACTTCAATGATATCCTTCTTATCCATTTGTAAAGGTAGTAAAATAAGTTGTCCCAATGACATCGAAACAAAAGTGGAGAAACTTGTGCACATTCACCGATGGTTTTGATTCCTGAATTCATTATTTCCGGGAAGGATGCAATTAGGCTTTGCCTGCTATTGCCTCTCCCACTATCCCTCCAGATTCATGAAAACTTCATTCCTTATTCTCGTTTTAAGTTTCTTCTCTACCTCCCTTGGCTGGGGTGTGGTAACTCTGCCTAATGTCATTGGTAACAACATGGTTTTGCAACGCGACCTCCCTGTGCCCATTTGGGGATGGGCAGAACCCGGGGAACAGGTGAACGTATCTTTTGACGGGCAGTCCAAAACCACCCTCGCGGATGGAGAAGGCAGCTGGATGATTACCTTGGACAAGTTATCCGCCAATTCTCAGCCTGCCAGCCTCACCATCAAGGGAATCAACGAAATAAAGTTGCAAAATATTTTAGTGGGTGAGGTCTGGCTCTGCTCGGGGCAGTCCAACATGGAGTGGCATGTCCGCCAATGTGCTAACCCGCAGGAAGAAATTGCCAACGCCAATTATCCGCAGATTCGTCTCTTTGATGTACCGGGGCACACGATTCATCAATTCCCTCAAAACAAAGGAAATGGCAACTGGCAGGTTTGCTCGTCCGCTACCATCCCCACTTTCAGTGCCACCGGATATTACTTTGGGCGCCGAGTGCACAAGGAACTGAATGTACCCGTCGGGCTGATCGGGTCCAACTGGGGAGGTACCCGAATCGAGCCCTGGACTCCAGTGGGTGGATTTAAATCCGTGCCCGAGCTTTCCAGTCTCGCAGATCAGGTGGCTTCTTACACGCCTACCACCAAGATTGGGGCAGGCTCGCCTTCTGCCATCTACAATTCTATGGTTCATCCCCTAACTCCTTTTGCTATGAGGGGTGCCATTTGGTATCAGGGGGAATCGAACGGAAATGAAGGCGAAAGCTATTATCATAAGAAACATGCCTTGGTAAACGGTTGGCGAAAGACCTTCCAAAACCCAGACCTTGCTTTTTATTGGACTCAACTGTGCAGCTGGGATCATGGAAATCTTCTAAAAAAAGGAGAAGTGGATAAGCATGCATGGGCAAGAGACTGGGGACCTCTCCGGGAAGCTCAGTTCAAAGCCCTGGATATTCCTAATAGTGGAATGGCAGTGATCATCGACTTAGCAGATGCTCATAACCCCGGTGATATCCACCCCCGCAACAAACAGGATGTAGGCTGGAGGCTTGCTCAATGGGCACTTCATCAAACTTATGGAAAGAAAGATCTGATTCCATCTGGTCCCCTGCTTGAAAAACAGGAGATTGAAAAGGGAAAAATCCGGCTTTCCTTCAAATATACTGGTCGTGGCTTAATGGTCGGCGAGAAAAAGGGAACCGAACCAACCAAGCCATTACCAAATGGTAAGCTTGCTGAGTTTGAAATCGCCGGAGCGGACAAAAAATGGTTTCCCGCCGATGCGCAAATCGATGGTCACCAGGTGGTGGTATCATCCACTCAGGTGAAAGAACCGATTGCGGTTCGCTACGCCTTCTACATCTGCCCAATTCGGGCAAACCTCTACAACCAAGAAGGACTACCTGCCTCCCCTTTCCGCACAGACAACTGGTGAAGCAAAGGTATTTATTGGGGAGGAAACTCTCCAATAAAAACGATTACTGCATCAGGATTAACAACACTGGGGTATTTATTCCTCAGCTTCTGCCCATCCATACCCCTGAATCAGGGCGAGCAAAGATGCGAAAAGAAACAAGGCAATAAACTGGTGAATCAAGGGAAGAAAGACTGGGTAATCGCTAATGTAAAGAAGGGTGCCAACACCTAAAGCAAATTGCAGAGCAACAAAAAAGGCAGCCCGTTTGGTCCATTGTAAAAGCCAGGCATTCAGATATCCAGATTTGAGTGTGCTCCAGCAAAAGTATAGTACACCTATTGCTAGGCATGTTCCCATCCAGCGGTGGATGAATTGTACGGAAAATTTATCGGATACAAAATTCGACCAAAAAGGAGATGCTGAAAAGAGTGCCTCCGGCATCAACTCCCCACCCATCAGTGGATAGGTATTAAACCCATATCCTGCCTTCATGCCTGAAGTGAATGCACCGTAAACAATTTGCAGACCCAAAAAGGAAACCAAAACAATGGCCCACTTTCTAAAACTAATGCTCATCAAGGATAATTTGCCCGAAGGTTTTTGCATCAAACCGAGCGAAGTCCACCAAGCCAGTCCAAAGATCGCAAAGGCGAGGCTCAAGTGCGCTGCCAGGCGGAAATGGCTTACCTCCGGATCCTTAACCAACCCGCTCTTGACCATGTACCACCCCATCAATCCCTGAGCACACACCAACAGAACCAGCAAGGCCCCCTTAACTTTCAGGCCGCAATCGAGCTTTCCTTTAACCAGAAACCAGAGGTAAGGAACCAAACAGACCAGGCCGACGATTCGGCCTAGTATACGATGTAAATACTCCCAGAAAAAGATGTACTTAAACTCGGACAGGGACATTCCCTGGTTGACCAGTTTGTACTGGGGAGATTCCTGGTACCGGGCAAATTCCTCTGCCCATCCCGCATCTCCGATCGGGGGCAGGATGCCAGAGACAGGCCGCCAATCGACCATAGAAAGACCTGACCCGGTTAGGCGGGTAATCCCACCCACCAATAGAATGACCATTACGCTCAGGCAAACCGCATGCAACCACCATAACCGGGCGTCGGATGAATGTTTGTTGCCTGCAATCTCTGGTGTGCTTTGCATGCCCTAATCCTAGCGATCACCGACCAACCGGCAAAACATTTACTTTCTCAGGCAAGGCGAATTTTTCTAAGCTCAGGCAATTTCCTTTGCCAAATTTTCGATTGATGCAAACCTGAACCACTTTTCCTATGCTCGTCCTTTCCAACCTCAGTAAGCGTTACGGCCCCAAAATTCTCTTTGAGAAAATATCCCTTCGCATTGGTCGGGGAGAACGGATGGGGTTGGTTGGACCAAACGGTGCAGGCAAGACCACCCTCTTTTCCATCCTGCTTCGGAAAAATACCGAGGACGAAGGTGTCATTGAATGGGAAAGAAATTTGCGTATCGGCTACCTCCCGCAGGAGAGTGCTCCAGCAGGCGAAGAGACCGTGCTCGAACTAGCCACATCCATATCGGAGGAACTCGCTACCGTGCTCGCCACTCTCCGATGCATCCCCTCCCCCGACGATCCCAAGCGGGCAGATGCTTTGGAAAAATTTGCTGAACTGGACGGGTACAACCTCGAAGCCCGTGCCAAAAAAATTCTCTCCGGCCTTGCCTTTGATCAGCATGACTTCCATAAGCCAGCCAAGACCTTGAGTGGTGGCTGGATCATGAGGGCCCACCTGGCACGCCTTCTGGTCATGGACCCAGACCTGCTTATGCTGGATGAGCCCACCAACCACCTCGATTTGGAAACACTGGGCTGGTTCCAGTCGCAGTTGCAAAAATTTACCGGTTCCCTACTGGTGATCTCTCACGACCGTGCTTTTCTGAATGCCATCTGCACCGGCATTCTCGAAATAAGTAATCGCAGGATCACCCGCTACCAAGGGGGCTATGATGCCTATCTCCTGCAAAAGGAGGAAAGACGAGTTCAACAATGGGCAGCCTATGAAAACCAGCAGCGGGAAATTGCTCATCATGAGGACTTCATCCGCCGTTTCCGAGCCAAAGCATCCAAAGCATCCCAGGCTCAAGCAAGAATCAAGTTGCTCGAAAAGATGGAGCGGCTCGACCCGCCCGAAGAAACCGAAAAGACCATAGCCTTTAGGTTCCCCCAACCTCCCCGCAGCGGGCAAAGGGTCGCAACCCTTTCCCAGATCAGGCAGGCCTATGGGGACCACATTGTCTACCGAGACCTCTCCCTCGAAATTGAAAAACAGGAGCGTATTTCACTCGTCGGACCCAATGGGGCAGGTAAATCAACTCTTTTAAAAATTCTCGCCGGGATTGTTCCCCTAGAGGCAGGTAGCCGCGAGCTCGGACACAATGTAGCCCCCGGGTATTTTTCCCAGCAACGGGTGGAGACCCTCGACCTCGAACGCACCGTGGTGGACGAAGCCCTGCAACTGGCCACCGGAGTCTCGGAACAAGAGGCCCGAACTCTTCTGGGAGCTTTTCTGTTCCGAGGAGATGATGTCTTCAAGCCAGTCAAAGTACTAAGCGGCGGAGAAAAAAGTAGGCTCGCTTTGGTCAAACTGCTCCTCGCCCCACCCAACCTGCTTCTATTAGACGAGCCCACCACCCACCTCGACATGGCCAGCATTGATGCTGTGGTTCAAGCATTGGAAGATTACCAAGGCACCCTTGTTTTCGTCAGCCACGACCTCCATTTTATTCGTAAACTGGGCAAACGTACTATCCGAATCGAGGCTGGTAAAATCACGAATTACCCAGGGGATTATGATTACTACCTATGGAAGTCTGGTTCCACCAGTGCTGAGTCCGGCCTAGTCGAGGGCCTAAGGGACGCACGACCGGGCCAGCCTATGGATTCGCCTACCGGTGAAAAAGTTCTCAGTGCCAAGGAGAAGAGAAGAATGCGCTCGGAGGAACGTGAACGTAACAAGGCGAAGCGTGGAAAATTGCAGGACCTCGTCCGCCGACTGGAAAAAGAAATTATTTCGCTCGAGGAAACCCAGGCGGACATCAACAGCAAACTCTCCGGGCCCGGGGTATATGATAAACCGGAAACTGCGAAGGAATTAAACGCTCAGGCAGCCAGTATCGCCCGGCAAATCGAGCAGCGTACCTACGAGTGGGAGATTGAGGCGGAAAACTTGCTCAAACTGGACACAAAGGAATAAACCAAAAAATGGTTTCAAACCGATCAGCCTTTTTCATCTGCCCCCTTGGACGAAATAAGGGATGCCAGGACTAGCTCCTTCAATCGATCAACGGAAACGGGTTCGACCTTGGCGATAAACCCCCGGGTATGGGCGAAACGCACCTCAGGCTCTTGTTCGATTCTTGAGAAGTCGACTTCTGGGCGATCGTTGAAACGCTTCAACCCATAGCCCTCGCCTCTTCCATCCGGATAAACTGTAGCAAGCACCTCTTCCTCCAACCCAAGTTCCTTCACCCGCCAGGCCATGGCTCCAGAGACCTCCTCAATCATTGGGTTCATACGCGGAGCATACATTACCTTGCAGGGATTTTGCTCCGTGCCAAGTTCCCAGACTTCCTCAATTTGCTTCACCGCATCGATCCGTCCACGCAAACCAGTCAGATAATCAAGCAGTTCCTGCCCGATCATACGCATCACTTCCCAGACAGGTTCACCGGGTTTATGGAGTTCGCTCCTGGCAAAGCTCTGCAGCAGGGTAATATCCAGGGGTGAATTTAATTTACCGACCACCTCCCGATCGATTCCCAACCACTCTGCCGTATCGTTAGGCCCTCTGCAATCAAACCATTCCGCAACCTCAAGCCATGGGCAAAAGGTTTGTGCATCCTCATACAGACCGAGATAATCAAGCACCAGTGACAAGGAACAGGAAGGCACGGCATCTCGGTCAAATTGATGGTGGTCAAAATTATGCAGATCGGGCTGGTGCAAATGCCCCACATCAACCACCGCAGTGCCCTTGTCCAATAAATCTTTTTCTGTAGGTTCCTGCCGCTCGATCGGCACCGGATGATTGGCAAGCAGTACGGAGCAGGCGAGAAATTCGTCCTTATGGGCACCGCCTGGATGAGTGAGGATGGACCTGATCATAGGCTATCAAAGTTGCCTGTGGAATGATGCGAGTCGACCTTTTTCATCGGTCCGAGGAAGATCTTCTTGTTGCAGATGCCCCTTTGCCCTATGTTTCTCCCTTTGACCTAATTTTTAGGTCACCTTCGGGTTCGGGCGTAGAATTTCCCTGTGGAATCATCTGCCCCGTGGATGGATACCATTCCTGCCGCCCCGCTTTTCTCAACCATTCAATCAGACAAACCAGTGTTTCAACTCATTTTTCGTAAATTCGGCAATCGTATCCAAACCAAGGATGACCTCCTATCCGGTCTGACCGTTGCCCTCGCCCTTGTCCCCGAAGCAGTCGCCTTTGCCATTATTGCTGGAGTTACTCCAATCATTGGTCTTTACGCCGCCTTCATGGTTTGCCTGATTACGGCCGTTCTCGGAGGAAGACCCGGCATGATCTCCGGAGCTACCGGTGCTCTTGCTGTGATTATGGTCTCACTGGTTCTCTTGGGCAATGAGCGGGGAGAAGCACTTGGGTTAGGGCCAGATATGGGTACCCAATACCTTTTTGCCTCAGTTATTCTAATGGGGATCATTCAGATTGGATGTGGAATCCTCAAACTTGGACGGTTTGTCCGTCTCATTCCACAACCCGTCATGTTCGGCTTCGTCAACGGCCTGGCCATCGTCATCTTCGAGGCTCAGTTTCCCATGTTTACCGAAAGTCCGACGGTGCCCGGATCCGCCTGGCTTGAGGGTGGAGATCTCCACCTGATGGCCGGACTGATTGCCCTGACCATGGCAATTATTTTTCTACTTCCCAAGTTGACCACCCAGTTCCCTTCCTCTCTGGCTGCCATCGGCACGGTTACCCTAGTGGTCATCGGGCTCGACCTTGACACCTTAGTCGTTCGCGATATGGCATCCATCGGTGGGGAACTGCCCAGCCTCGTATCTTTCACCATCCCCCTAAATTGGGATACTCTCTATTTCATTGCCCCCTTCTCTTTCATCCTTGCCGCGGTTGGACTGATTGAATCCTTGATGACCCTGACCCTGATCGATGAACTGACGGAAACCCGAGGAAACAGCACAAGAGAATGCCTCGGCCAGGGAGTGGCTAATGTGGCAACTGGTTTTTTTGGAGGCATGGGAGGCTGTGCAATGATCGGACAAAGCATCATCAATATACGCTCAGGTGGACGCGGTCGCCTCTCCGGAATCGCAGCCGGTCTATTTCTCCTCGCTTTTATTCTATTTGCCAGCCCCCTGATTGAAAAAATTCCGTTAGCTGCTCTCACCGGAGTGATGTTTATGGTGGTGATTGGCACCTTTGAATGGTCGAGCTTTCGCATCCTTCGAAAAATACCCAAGACCGATGCTTTCGTTCTCATTCTCGTATCTGGAGTCACGGTGATAACCCACAACCTCGCTTTGGCTGTTATTAGTGGAGTGATCGTATCCGCCCTTGGGTTTGCCTGGAAATCTGCCCATCATATCCACCGAGAAACCAAAGTCTTAGATAATGGAACCAAGATCTATCACTTGAGTGGTCCATTATTCTTTGGTTCGGTTACCGATTTCAACCTTGGGTTTGATCCAGCGAACGACCCTGACACCGTGGTCATTGATTTGAAGGACTCCAGGGTCTGGGACCATTCAGGACTTGAAGCTCTACACAAATTGGGCGAACGCTACCAGGCAGCAGGGAAATCCCTCAAAGTCCAACACATCAGTAGGAATTGCCGCAACCTACTGAAGAAAGCGGGTAGCTTAGTTGAAGTGGATATTCTTCCCGACGACCCAAGCTATTTGGTCGCCCAAATCAAAGTACCTGAGAAATCTGCTGCCGCATCGTAGTGCAGTAACCGTGGTTACTACCCTGCCCGCTTTATCCTTGCCCGAACCCCTAATTTTCTCTGAATTCTATTTTTTCGCACATTACTAACCCCCACCCTCTTAGAGCGTTTTCATGAGTATTAAAAATATTTCCAAAGTCGCCGTCGGCGTAGTCCCCACCCATATGAAATTTGTCGGCACCCTCGTGCCCGATGAAAATGGTAAACTTCCACGCACCCGATCCGGCATACTCAGAGTCGTCTCAGGAATGCGTGCGATTTGCAAATCTTCTCCTGTTCAACTCGACTGCGTACAGGTACCTCTTTTCCCTGGTGCGGACTCCAAAGACCTGCAGGATTTATTTAAAGGCATGAAGGCCCTCAAGCTGGAAGTGCACCTCATAATGATGGTAGGCGGAGCTAACCCGATCAACCCCAAGGACGAAGATGCAGTGGTGGAAATGCTCTGTGCGGGTTTGGCCGTAGCCAAGAAATACAAGGTTAAGCATGTATCCTCTACCTCCTATGAAGAATGGCTCTCCGGCAAACCCCTCAAGGGCAAAGCCTACGCCAATGCAGTCCAGCAAGTCATAAAACTTCATGCCAGATGCTACAAAGAAGCAGGTTTGGACAAGAGCCCGGTGCAGGCATGGCACCTCGAGTTTCTCCGGGGTGGTGAATTCCAAAACTTTACCAATGCCGCCAAAGCGGCGGAAGTAGTTAAAGGGATCAACAAAAAGATCCGTAAAAAATTCTTCAAAGTCATGATCGACGCCGCCCACTGTGGCGACTCGGATCTCTCCATTGCAGAAAATGAAAAAGTGATCAAGGACCTTGCCAAGGCAGATGCCCTGGGTATCTTTCATGCCTCCGCCAAAACCACGCGTGGCTGCCTTTCCACCGACGATGGCTGGATTAGTACATTGCTCACCTCCTGTGCGGAAACTGGTAAACTCGAGCATGTCTTCGTGGAACTGTTTCATCACGAAGATGCCGCACTTGAACCCCTGCGCAAGCTGGTCAAAGGACATGGGGTCGATACCACCGATGGACGTACCTACGACCGCTGCGTGGTCGACGGTATCATCGATGTCACCCGTAGGCTCAATAACCTCAAGGCCCGCAAGGTCATCTAATAGTTAAGCGGGCAATTGGCCCCGAAAAACTTCCTTGGGATGAAAAACTTCTTTTTCCTAACAACCCTCTGCGTCCTCTCTTCCTACCTCTCTCTGTGGAGTCAGGACAAATCCGTCCTCTTCATCGCCGGAGACACCAAGCACCGCCACGGATTCCATGAATACAAAGCCGGTTCGATCCTGCTGGCAGATGCCCTCAATGCCAGCGGGCTACCCATTGAGGCCAAGGTCCATTGGTATGGCTGGCCTGAAGATGAATCCATTTTTGACGGAGTCGATGCCTGTATCATCTACGCAGACGGAGGCGGAGAATTTGGACAAAAGTACGAATTTCTTCATCAGAAAGTGAATGCTGGCATGGGTATCATGTTTATGCATTACGGGGTACACCCGACCAAGGAAGTAGGTGAAAAATACTACAACCAATGGATTGGTGGATTTTATGATGATGAGTTTTCCGTCAATCCAAGTTGGATCGCGGAGATGACCCCCAAGGCTGGGCATCCTGTGTCCCGCGGTCTATCCAAACCCATCCGTGCCTACGACGAATTTTATTACAACTTGAGCTTCGATAAATCCTGCAACCATTGCTACGCACTGGCCACCGCCGTGCCCACCAGTAAAAATGTCATCCGCTATGGCAGCAGTAAGTTTTGGAACCGGCAGG